>NZ_JAVTWC010000049.1:0-12905 GCF_032229445.1 Tahibacter sp. | reverse complement strand
GGCCGGGTGAAGAGTGATCGCTCAGAACCACTGGTTCTGATCACTCTGAACGCCCGACGGGCAGGACCGGCCAAAGGCCTGCGCAGCAGGCATTTGGGGGGGCTGTGGAGGTCGGGTGCTGAGTACAGGAGCAGTAGTACCAGGACTTGCTCGGCGCTTCCCTTGAGTCTGCTTGGGCAGACGCGTGCCGGCCAGTCGCATCAACCGGATAATGGGCTGTCTTCGTTCAGAATGTCGCGGACCTTGCTCGCGAACGTGCCGACGTCGAAAGGCTTCGTCAGCACGTTCATGCCCGGCTCCATCGCGCCGCCTCCCAGGGTCACGCCATCGGCAAATCCGGTCACGAACAGCACCTTCAGGTGCGGTCGCAGTGCACGGCCCGCATCGGCGACCTGGCGACCGTTCAACCCGCCCGGCAACCCGACATCGGTGATCAGCAGGTCGATGCGTGCGGTCGATTGCAGCACTGCGAGTCCGGACGCGCCGTCACCAGCGGTCAGGACTTCATAGCCCGCTTCGCCGAGGACCTCGTTGAGCACGATGCGCACGACATCCTCGTCGTCGATCAGCAGGATCGTTTCGCCCTGCCCCCTCTCCAGCGCGTTCTCCGGTGCGTCCGCGACGTCCTCGATATCGCCGAAGTCGCGCGGCAGGTAGATGCACATCGTCGTGCCCTGCCCCGGTTCGGTCGACACCGTGATGTGCCCGCCCGACTGACGCGCAAACCCGTAGACCATGGACAGGCCCAGGCCGGTGCCCTGACCCAGCGGCTTGGTCGTGTAGAACGGATCGAAAATGCGTGTCGCCACGTCGGGCGCCATGCCTGCGCCGGTATCGATCACGCAGATGGAAACATAGTCACCCGGAATGAGTTCGTGTTCCGCCGCCTTGGGTTCGGAAAGGCTCGAGTTGGCGATCACGATCTTTAGCTGCCCGCCGAGCGGGAGCATGGCGTCGCGCGCGTTGATGCACAGATTCAACAGCGCATTCTCGAGCTGGGATGCGTCGACACAGGTCGCCCAGAGCTCGGCGTCGGCGGCGACCTCCACGCTGACGCTCGGACCTACCGAACGTCGCACCAGATCCTCCATACCGTCCACGAGGCGCTTGACATCGATGGGCCGCGGATCGAGCGTCTGTCGCCGCGAAAACGCCAGCAGACGCTGCGTCAGCGACGCAGCGCGACGCACCGAGTTCTGGCCCATCTCGAGGTAGCGTTCCAGGCCGTCGTGCTGCCCTTGCGCGAGTTTCGCCTCGATGACCTGAAAGCTGCCGCTGATTCCCGCCAACAGATTGTTGAAATCGTGCGCCAGGCCACCGGTGAGCTGGCCGATGGCTTCCATTTTCTGCGCCTGGCGCAAGGCGTCTTCCGCACGTGCCAGTGCCTCGGCCTGCTCGCGTTCTTCGGTGATGTCACGACCGCTGCAGTACACCAGGCCGTCCTCGGGAACGCCGACCCAGGAAATCCACCGGTAGTGCCCGGCCTTGTGCCGATAACGGTTCGGAAAGCGGATCGCCGGCTGTCCTTGCTGCGTCAGTTCGAACTCCGCCCGCGTCCGCTCCACGTCGTCCGGATGCAGCAGTTCGAAGATGGACTGGCTGGCCACTTCATCCTCGGTCCACCCCAGCACCGTGAACCAGGCCGGATTCGAGGTTTCGAAATAGCCCTGGCTGTTGAGTGCGCCGAGAAGATCCGGGCTGACCTGCCAGGTCCTGCCGCGAGCCTGGGTTCTCTCGATGACTTTCTGCTCGAGTTCGGCGTTGAGTTCGCGCAGCTGTTTCTCGACCGCCTTGCGCCCGCTGATGTCGAAACTCACGCCGGAAAATCTCAGCGGGCCGCCGGTGGCGTCGAGCGTGCAGCGCCCCTCGGCGAGCAGCCACGAGACATGGCCGTCCGCATCGACGAGCCGATACTCCTCGCTGAAGAGATCCCCGGTCCGCAGTGCGCTTTCGATGCGCACGCGCAGGCGCGCGATGTCGTCGGGATGTACGCGGCTCAGGATGTCGCTGATGGGCACCCCATCCCGCGCGCGCACAGGATCGACGCCGTACAGACGTGCGCAGCGTTCGTCTGCGATGACCCGGTCGAGCGGTACGTGCCAGTCCCAGGTGCCGATGCCGCGGCCCGCCGACAACGCCAGCTGCAGCCGCGCTTCGCTTTGCGCGAGCCGGTCGGCGAAATCCTCGGCGTCCTCCTCGAAGCGCGGCGACGATCTGTGTGCGGGCGAATGGTGCATGTCGTCGGCTCGGGGGTACGTGGTCGGGTAATTCTGAAGCAACGGCGGCGACGTGCGTAGCGTGCATGGCCTCGATGCATCACGCCGACGTCCGTGCGCCCTGCGAACACTCCACGAGCCGCCACTCAAGGTACTGACCGGCATCGACAATCTCAGCGCTGCCGCTCCCCGCGCGCGGGGATGGCCGCTGCGCGTGGGCAAGCGACGTCAGCAGGAAAGAAACCACGCGACCTGCGGGTTTCGCTGGCGTACCCCGTCGCCGGAGGCCCGGGACGCGTCGGCCCGGAAAGCGCCGACGGCGAGCAAGCGGCGGCGCGCCCACCGAAGACCACTGCGTCTTCATGCGCGACTGGCCACGATGTCACTGCCACTTGCCGTCAATGCGCATTGAACAAGGACGTTGCGATGGCCGAACTACCATGGCCGCTCGAAATCGGGTTCATCCGCCACGGCGAAAGCGCCGGCAACCCCGCACGCGATGCGGCAGAACAGACCCGCTTGCCGCGGATCGATAACCGGTCGCGCAACGCCGATGCGCCCCTGTCCGGGCTCGGAGAGCAGCGATCCAAAGCGCCCGGCAGCGGGTTCCCGCGCCTGCCGCCCGACGTCTCATGATCGCGACGCCGCTCTACATCGGATGTGCCGGCTGGTCGCTCGCCCGCGCCGACAGACCCCGCTTTGCCGATCAGGGCAGCCATCTCGAACGCTACGCCTCAGTGTTCTCTGCGGTCGAAATCAACTCGTCGTTCTATCGACCGCACCAGCGCGCAACCTACCAGCGCTGGTCCGACAGCGTGCCGGAAAATTTCCGCTTCGCCGCGAAGCTGCCGCGAACGATCACCCATGACCGTCGCCTGATCGGCGCCCTGCCCCTGCTCGACACCTTTCTCGGCGAGGTCGGCGCGCTCGGCGAAAAACTCGGCGCGCTACTCGTACAACTGCCGCCGAGTCTGGCGTTCGATGCACGCAGCGCGGTCGCCTTCTTTCGCGCCTTCCGCAGACGTTACGACAGAGGACTGTGCGTAGAGCCCCGCCACGCCTCCTGGTTCGAGGCACCGGCCGAGTCGGCAATGCGCCGCTACCGCGTCGCGCGCGTCGCCGCCGATCCTGCGCTGAATGCCGCCGCAGCCCTGCCCGGCGGCGATCCGTCGCTGCGCTACACGCGCCTGCACGGATCGCCGCGCATGTACTACTCCGCTTACGATCAGGCGTACCTGCGCGCGACTGCGCAGCGTCTTCAAGCCGAGCGCGTTGGAGGCGCGGCGACTTGGTGCATCTTCGACAACACCGCGGCAGGACATGCGGTGCCAAACGCGCTGGAGCTGCTTGGGATGCTGTCGAGATACGTACAAACCGCCCCTCAGTAATTTAGCGGACGAATTTGCCGGCATTCCACCAACGCTGCCGATCGAGGGTTTGATGCGTCACGGCGTGGATGCATTGCGATGGTCGGTTGAGTCTGCCCTGCAGGCAACTACCGATGCAGTCAACCCGGTTTTCGCCGTGGGCCGGTTCGCGTCGATGCAACGGCTGCTCAGGCGTCGGAAATGAAGGGCAAGTGCCGCAGCGTCGACGTCGCCGCTTCCTCAGAGAACATCAGAGTGCCTCGATCAATGCCGATGCCGGTGGTGCAAATCGGGATAATGTGGATGGGCGTGCACCATCGGTTCGTGCCGATGCGGATGGCTGTGCGGCTCGCTCCCGTCCCAGGCAAAAGCGTGCGCGTGCTGATGATGTGCGTCGTGACGGTGGCGGTGATCGTGTTCCAGCGCTTCGTGCTCGTGCTCGTGTGCATGATGTTCGGTCACGTGTAGCCAGACGCCGAACGCCATCAGCGCGCCGGCGATCCAGAACATCGTCGTCGGCGATTCACCGAGAAGCCATAACGACAGCGATGCACCAACAAACGGTGCCGTCGAGAAATACGCGCCGGTCCGCGCCGTGCCGAGGTGACGCAGCGCTAGCACGAACATCACCAGGCTGACGCCATAGCCGACGAAGCCTACCGTGGAGGCTCCCAGGAGCGCACCCCAGTTTGGCAAGGATGCACCCAGCGACAACGCGAGACTCGTGTTGATCGTTCCGGCGACAGCGCCTTTGATCGCCGCCACATGCACCGGATCGCCACCCGATACAGCGCGGGTCAGGTTGTTGTCGATGGCCCAGCACAGACACGCGCCGGCAATGCCCAGCGCGCCCCAGGACACGCCGCCGCCCGCGGCCGTATCCCACGACAGCAGCGCGCCCCCGAGCACGATGACGACCATGCCGAGGAAGATGCGGCGATCGACGTTTTCGCGAAACACGATCCAGGCGAGCGCGGCGGTCAGCACGCTTTCGAGGTTGAGCAGCAACGACGCGTCCGCCGCGGTTGCGTATTGCAGGCCAAACATCAGCAGTGCGGGGCCTAGCACGCCGCCGAAGAGCACGGCACCGGCGAGCCAGGGGATGTCCCGGGCGACCAGCGGCGCGTCACCATTGTTGCCGCCGCGCCAGCGGCGCGCCAGCGCCCACAGCGAAAGCCCGACCCCGGAGCCGGCGTACAGCAACCCCGCCAGCAGCAGCGGCGACACCTGGCCGACGAGTGCCTTCGCAAACGGGGTGCTCGCACCGAACAGGCCGGCCGCCAGCAGCGCGTAGCCGACACCGGTATGAAGACGTGGCCACTTCGCGCTCATGCGGCGATGCTCCGGAAGCTGTGCAGCAGTATGAACGACAGAGAAATCTGAACGGGACTCGGCGGGTGCGTATGATCGGCCGTTCCAGCGGCTGACCTTTGCCGGGCCTGCCGAACCGATGGAATCCGTGATTCTGCTGGTGTTGATCCTGATCAACGATTTGTTCGCGATATCGGAAATCGCGATCGTTTCCTCCCGCAAAGCCCGCCCGCAGCAGCGCATCGATGCCGGCAGCAGCGGCGCCGCCGGTCGGCGGTCGGCGGTCGGCGGTCGGCGGTCGGCGGTCGGCGATCATTTTGAGTACAAAAGCCTGCGGTTCGAGGTGATGGATATGGATCGCAACCGGGGTCGATCGCGTGCTGGTACAGCGGGCCGACACGTCCCCCTCCGGCGCAGCGTGATTTGCAGCGGACTTCATACAACTTTACACAAGCAACATGCGGACCTTACCGGCGCGGCGAAAACTGCCGACCGTGGGATCGCCCACGCCTCACGGAAAGCACTGATCATGAACTCTGCATCTGGCAACACTGTCACATCGTCGCCGCTGGTCCGTCGCTGGTTGCGTCCGCTCGCTTTTGTCGCGCTCGCTGGCGTCCTCGGCGTGGCCGCGGCGGCCGGAACAGCGTCGCACGTTGCCGGCGGCTGGCACCATGGCAAGGGGGCTGCGGAATTCGCCACGCCGGAACGCATGGCTGCTCACGTCGACCGCATGCTGCAGCACGTATACATCGAGATCGACGCAACCGACGCCCAGAAGGCCAAGCTCGACCCGATCTTCAAGCAGGCCGCTGCCGAATTGCTGCCGCTGCGCGAGCAGTTCCATGACGGGCACGAACAGATGCTCGCGTTGCTCAGTGCGGACGAGATCGATCGCGGG
This sequence comes from Tahibacter sp., assembly GCF_032229445.1. Classification (NCBI taxonomy): domain Bacteria; kingdom Pseudomonadati; phylum Pseudomonadota; class Gammaproteobacteria; order Lysobacterales; family Rhodanobacteraceae; genus Tahibacter; species Tahibacter sp. The sequence continues at coordinate 7,110 of NZ_JAVTWC010000049.1, read as the reverse complement.
GCCATCGAACTGATACGCGCGCGCCACGTCGGAATGGCGGATCAGGCTTCGCGCACGCTTACCCGGTTCGTCGCCGACACGGCGCAGGTACTGACGCCCGCGCAGCGCAAGGTGCTGCTCGACCGGATCGCCCAGCATCACCGCGGCGTGCAAGGATAGGCGACGGCTCGCTAAGGCTTTGCCGAGGCCCTAAAGTTCGACACCTATGGCCGAACGCATCCTGCTGGTCGAAGACGACGCCCGCCTGGCCGAGATGATTGCGGAATATCTCGGCGACGCCGGCTACCGCGTGACGATGGCGTCGCTCGGCACCGTCGCGCTGCAGCACCTGGAAACGGTCGGGCACGACGCGGTCGTGCTCGATCTGATGCTGCCCGACATGGACGGCCTCGACATCTGCCAGCAGCTACGCAGGCACTCCGACATCCCATTGCTGATGCTGACGGCGCGCGGTGACGCGACCGATCGCATCGTCGGGCTCGAGCTGGGTGCCGACGACTACCTGCCCAAGCCGTTCGAGCCGCGCGAATTGCTGGCGCGGTTGCGCGCCATCCTGCGGCGACGCCACGGTGGCGCGCTCGAGCCGCCGCTGCATTTCGGTCGCCTGGAGATCGATCGCGCGGCGCGCAGCGTCCGCGTCGATGGCGAGCAGTGCATCATCACGTCGTATCAGTTCGCGTTGCTCACCGCGCTGGCCGAACGCGCGGGCCGCGTGCTTTCGCGCGAGGCACTGATGGATATGGTCAAAGGTGAGCAGCTGGAAGCGTTCGACCGTTCGATCGACGTGCACGTCTCGCGCATCCGTGCCGCAATCGAGGACGACCCGAAGCGGCCGCAGCGCATCATCACCGTGCGTGGCGCCGGCTATGTGTTCTCGCGGTCGCAGGACTGACATGTCACGCTTGTATCTGCGGTTCTACCTCGCGCTGCTCGGCAGCCTCCTCGTATTTGTCATCGCTGCCGCGATGGTGTGGCATCGCCACGGCGGTCCGGTAGACCGGGCCAACGACGTGCTCGCCCAGCTCGTGCAGAACACGTTGCCGCCAGCGGACGCGACGCCGTCTCAGCAGCACGCCGCGTTGCGGCAGATCGCGCGTGACCTCGGCGCCGACGTGAGCCTGCTCGCGCCGGACCGCTCGCCGCTCGCCGCCGTCGGCGAGCCGCGGCGAGCAACGGGTGATCACGTCCCCGCAAGCGAGTGGCTGCAGCCGTGGAAACCCAACGCGCGATGGTCGATCCACTTGCCGGACGGACGCTGGCTAGTGATTGGGCTGCCGATCGGCTTTCGCCATCCGGCGTATGCGCTGCTGCTGACGCTGAGTGTGCTGGCGATTGCGGTCGCCGTAGGTGCCTATCCCATCGTACGCCGTCTGGCGCAGCGGCTCGAACGCCTGCAGCGCGGCGTGGAATCGCTTGGTGCCGGAAATCTCGCTGCACGCGTTGCCGTCGAAGGCAGCGACGAAATCGCCCGGCTCGCGCAAAGCTTCAATCACGCGGCCCTGCGCATCGAATCGTTGGTCGGCGCACACAAGGATCTGCTCGCGAACGCGTCGCACGAATTGCGCACGCCACTGGCACGTATCCGCATGGCGGTGGAACTGCTCAAGGGCGGCGCCGACGCGAAGCAAAAGGCCGGCCTGGAGCGCGACATCGTCGAGCTGGATCACCTCATCGGGGAGATACTGCTGGCGAGCCGGCTCGACGCGCTACACGACCGGGACGTCAACGAAGACGTGGATCTGCTGGCGCTGACCGCGGAAGAATGCGCACGCTATACCGACGTGCAGCTCGACGGCACGCCATGCAGCGTGCGCGGCGATCCGAACCTCCTGCGCCGGATGCTGCGCAATCTGCTCGACAATGCGGCGCGGCACGGAAGACCACCCGTGCATGTGGAAGTGATCGCGAGTAAGGAGATTCGTGTCGTCGTGTCCGATGCAGGTCCTGGTATTCCGACGGCGCAGTGCGAACGGATCTTCGAGCCGTTCTTCCGCCGCAGCGAATCACGCAACGAGGCTGGCGCGGGCCTCGGGCTGGCGCTGGTGCGGCAGATCGCTCACCGCCACGGTGGGCAAGCACGCTATGAAACCGGGTCGAGCAGCGGCAGCCGCTTCATTGTCGTTCTGCCACCGGCGCCGGCCGCCTGAGCCGGACCGCCGAGTCCGCATGCTGCGGACTCGGCGGTGCCAACGCTCAGTGGTCGTGTTCGGCCGTAGCGGCGGCGTCGGCCGCCTTCTTCGCATCCTTCCTGGCCGCTTCGCACTTGTCATGGGCGGCCTTGACCGCGGGATCCTTCAGATCGATCGCGGCCGGATCCTTGCCGGCGAAGTCTGCGCATTCAGCCGGCGCGGCCGGTGCGCGGCGCGAATGCGCGGCCGGGTCGTGCGCGAGAGCCGGCAAGACAACAACCGAGAGCACGGCAGCGAGAAGCAAACGGGTTTTCATGGTGTTCTCCAAGGGAATGTCGCCGTCCGACAAAAACGCACCGCTCGCCGGCGAACGCGCGGTGTGCGGTAGGAAATTTCAGGGGCGGTAGAGCTCACGGTAGAAGCCGCTCACGGTGACCGTTACTGTCACGGGCTCGGTACCGTGGTTGTGCCAATACCAGCCGTGCGAGCCATCGAACGGTGCGGTGAAGGTGCCTGCGCCGGATGCCGCGTCGCCTTTCCAGTAACTGGTGAACACGTCCTTCGCGGCGTTGGTCTCTTCGCCATGCATATCGAATTCGACAGGGCCGGCGCCGGTCGCCCAGGTGAATGTGAACTGTTCACCTTTGTGCATTTTTGCTTTGATCTCGGCCCCCTTGTCGGGCCCGAGCGTGACCTGCATCTCGCCGCTGCGAAACGTGGTGTCGCTCTGCGTGACGAATTCATTGCGCACCGCCGTAGAGACCGGCGTTGGCATCGACGGCGCAGCCGTTGCGGGAGCGGCCGGCGGTGCTTTGGTCAGCACGGGATCCGGCGTTGTGGCACCGGTGCTCATCCCGAGCAGTCCGAGTTTGCGGCCGATACCGGTAGGGTCGATGCCGTGTTCGGCCGGCAAGACGGCGATGACGAGAATCAGGCCCGCGGCGGCCGCCGCGATCGCTGTGGCTTTGATGAGCTGCGCACGGCTGGGCAGCGGGTGAAGCACGGTGGATGTGGTCATGATGGGAGTCTCAGGAAGCGAAATAGCCGGTGAGCTGGTGGCCGATCAGCACGAAGCCGGCGGTCATCAGCAAGGCATTGGCGGCGAAGGCCTGACGGCGGAATGCATCACTGCGGCGCCAGACGCTGATCGCGATCAGGATGCCGCCGAGGGCGATCAGCTGACCGAGCTCGACCCCGACGTTGAACGCCACGATGTTGGCGACCAGGCCGTCCGGGGACAGCGTGAATTCCTGCAGCTTGGTCGCAAGCCCGAAACCGTGGAAGAACCCGAAGATCAGTACGGCCGCCTTGGTGTTGGGCTGCACACCGAAGAAGCGTTGGAACGCGCCGAGGTTGTCGAGCGCTTTATAGACCACCGAAAAACCAATGATGGCGTCGACCAGATACGGGTTGACGTGCGTGCCGCTCAATACGCCGTACAACAGCGTGACGCTATGCCCGACCGCAAACAGGGTCACGTAGAGGCCAACGTCGCGCATCCGGTACAGGAAGAAGATCACGCCGAACAGAAACAGCAGATGGTCGTAGCCCGTGACCATGTGCTTGGCCCCGAGGTAGATGAACGGCACGAGCTGCGTGCCCGTGCTGTTCTCGATGAAGGCCTTGTCGTCGCCGGCGACGCCGTGCGCGAACGCGCTGGCGGAAACCAGCATCAACACCGTGATCCAGAGTGGCCACCATCGCCGCGGCGACGGTGTGCCGTCGCGGTGGTGTGGAGAGAATTCGAACATTCGTAAACTCCTGTACAAAACCAGTCGATAAAGATCAGGCCGTGTGGCCATTGGTGTCGTTGTCGCGGTGCAAGAGCCGGTACAGCGCCGGCAGCACCAGCAGCGTAAGCAAAGTCGACGAGACTATGCCGCCGATCACGACGGTGGCCAGCGGCCGCTGCACCTCGGCACCAGCACCGACGTTCAGCGCCATCGGTACGAAACCCAGCGAGGCGACCAAGGCCGTCATCAGCACCGGCCGCAACCGAATGAGCGCGCCGTCGCGAATGGCATCCTCGAGCCGGTCACCCGCGGCACGCAGCGTGCGGATAAAGCTGATCAGCACGACGCCGTTGAGCACCGCGACACCGGACAGCGCGATGAATCCCACACCGGCCGAAATGGAGAACGGGATGTCGCGCAGCCACAGCGCCAACACGCCACCGGTCAATGCCAGCGGTACGCCGCTGAAGACGATCGCCGCATCCCGCCCCGACCCGAACGCCATGAACAGCAGGCCGAAGATCAACACCAGCACCACGGGCACTACAATCTGCAGGCGCTGGCTGGCGGAGATCAGCTGCTCGAACGTGCCGCCGTATTCGACCCAGTAGCCTTCCGGCAAGGCGAGGCGTTCGCCGGCCTGCATGCGCAGCTGCTCGACGAACGACCCCAGGTCGCGGCCACGAACGTTCGCGGTGACGACGACGCGCCGCTTGCCGTTCTCGCGGCTGATCTGGTTGGGACCCAGTGCGACATCGATCGTCGCCACTTCGCCCAACGGAACGTAGCCCACGCGTGGCCCTGTCGCCTCCGCCTGTGTCTCATCGCGACCGCCTTCGGCCGGCAACGGAATCGGCAACGCGACTAGTCGTTCAACGTCGGTGCGCACGTTCTCCGGCAGGCGCACGACGATGTCGAAACGCCGGTCGCCCTCGAACAGCTGCCCTGCGGTTTCGCCACCAAGCGCGATGGCGATGGTCCGCTGCAGATCCGCCTGGGCCAGGCCGTAGCGTGCCAGCGCGGGTCGGTTCGGCGTAATCGACAGTACCGGCAGGCCGGTGATCTGCTCGAGCTTCACATCGGCAGCACCGGGCACGGTCTTGGCCACGCCTTCAACGACTTTGCCAAAGGCCAGCAACTGATCGAGGTCATCGCCATAGACCTTGATCGCCACGTCGCTGCGCACGCCAGCGATCAGCTCGTTCATGCGCATCTGGATCGGCTGGGTGAACTCGTAGTTGTTGCCCGGAATCGCCCTGACGGCGACTTCGAGTTCACTGACCAACTGCGCTTTCGTTTTGCGTGGATCCGGCCAGTCCGCACGATCCTTCATCAGGATGAACGTGTCGGCCACCGACGGCGGCATCGGATCGGTGGCGACTTCGGCGGTACCGATTTTCGCGATCACCTTGTCCACTTCGGGAAACTGCTTGATCCGCGCCTCCAGCGCCGTCTGCATGCCGATCGCCTGCGACAGGCTAGTGCCCGGGATGCGCAGCGCGTGTAGCGCGATATCGCCCTCGTCGAGGTTGGGAATGAATTCCGAACCCAGGCGCGAAGCCAGCAGCCCGCTCGCCACGACCAGCACGGCCGCGGCCGCAACGACGCCGAGCCGCCATGCGATCACGCGATCGAGCAGCGGCGCGTAGACGCGTTTGATGCCGAGCACGATGCGGTTCTCGTGTTCGGCGACGCGTCCGGTGACGAACAACGCGACGGCCGCGGGCACGACGGTCAGCGACAGCGCCATCGCGGCGACCAGCGCGATCACCACCGTATACGCCATCGGGTGAAACATCTTCCCTTCGACGCCGGTGAGCGCAAAGATCGGCAGGTACACGGCGGTGATGATGAAGATACCGAACAGGCTCGGCGTGATCACTTCCGTCGTCGCGGAGGCCGCGAGCTCGAACCGCTCGTCACGGGACAGCAGACGGCCGAGACGATGCTGCGCTTCGCCAAAGCGGCGCAGGCAGTTCTCGACAATGATCACGGCGCCGTCGACGATCAGACCGAAGTCGAGCGCACCCAGACTCATGAGGTTGCCTGACACCCGGTTGTGCACCATGCCAGTGATCGTCATCAGCATCGCCAGCGGAATCACCGCCGCAGTGATCAATGCGGCACGCACGTTGCCGAGCAACAGGAACAGCACGACGACGACGAGCAGCGCGCCTTCGAGCAGGTTCTTCTGCACCGTGGCGATCGTGCGATCCACGAGAGTCGTGCGATCGTAGATCGCGGTGGCCGTGACACCCTCGGGCAAGCCGCGGTTGACCTGTTCGAGCTTGTCCGCTGCCCGTCGCGAGACGGCACGGCTGTTCTCACCGACCAGCATGAACACCGTACCGAGCACGACCTCGCGGCCGTTTTCGGTCGCCGCGCCGGTACGCAGTTCGTGCCCCTCGCTGACCTCGGCCACGTCGCCAACGCGGATCGGCAGGCCATCACGCCGCGTCACGACGATCTCGCGCAAGCCGTCGAGATCAGCCACCTGACCCGGCACGCGGATCAGATACTGCTCGCCGGAGCGCTCGATGTAGCCGGCGCCGACATTCGCGTTGTCGCGGGCGACGGCATCGAGCACGTCGCGCAGGCTCAGATTGTAGGCCGCAAGCTTCACCGGATCCGGTGTCACGTGGATCTGCCGGACGAAACCGCCGATGGAATTGACCTCGGTGACACCGTCGAGGTGCCGCATCTGCGGCCGCACGACCCAGTCCTGCAGGGTGCGCATATCGGTCGCGCTCCAAGGCTCACCATCCGGTCGCTTCGTGCCAGGCTTGGCTTCGACGGTGTACATGAAGATCTCGCCGAGTCCCGTCGCGATCGGTCCCATCTGAGGCTCGATACCGGGTGGCAGCTGACTTTTGACCTGCTGCAGGCGCTCGGCCACGAGCTGGCGTGCGAAGTAGATGTCGGTACCGTCCTTGAATGCGACAGTGACTTGCGACAACCCATAGCGCGAAACCGAGCGCGTGTAGTCCAGGCGCGGCAGACCGAACAGCGCGGTTTCGACGGGATAGGTCAGCCGCTGCTCGGTTTCCAGCGGCGAATAGCCGGGGCCTTCGGTATTGATCTGTACTTGTACATTCGTGATGTCGGGAGTCGCGTCGATCGGCAGTCGGGTGTAGTTCCACACGCCGAGGGCCGCGAGGCCCAGGGCCAGCAGCATGACCAGCCAGCGATGCCGGATGGACGCGCGGATCAGAGATTCGAGCATGGTCGCGTCCTCAGTGGTCGTGGCT
>NZ_JAVTWC010000048.1:0-13239 GCF_032229445.1 Tahibacter sp. | reverse complement strand
CGATCCCGATCCACGATTCCGCATGACAGCGCGACAGCGCATCGTCGTACACCGCGCCGATCAGCAGGCGCTCTGCCCGCAGCCCCGAGGCGAGCAGGCCCTGGATCAGATGAAGAATCTCGCGCCAGTCCGTTTCGTTCGCCGCTGCGCGCAGGCTTGATGCGACCAGCACGCCGTCGACCTGCCCATGCTCGGCTCCGACCTGCGCAAGCAGGCGCCGATAGCTCGCGACGTCGCCGTGCGCGATCTGTTCGTCCAGGCGCACCACGATAGGCAGTGTCTGCGGCGCGTCTGCCCGAAAGCTCCGTTCGAGCTGCGCGGCCATCTGCGCGTCGGCCACGATGCACAGGACGCGTTCGAGGTTCCGCATCGCGGCCATTGCCGGCTGCGGCTGCCACGTCTCCCGCAGCACAAATTGTTCCGGCGCCGATGCCACTGCGTCCCGCATATGCGTTTCCTCGATGTCCGGAATGTTGCGCTGCGTCACCGGCTGCCCGCCGGTCTGCCGACTCGGCACCCAGTGCCGGTCCTTTGCGAATGGATAAGTCGGCAGCGACAGGCGACGCCGCTTGCGACCCGTGTGCAAGGCGAGCCAGCCGATGGCGACACCACTGACCCACCGTTCGAGCAGCCGGTCGTAGTGTCCGTTCGCCAGCACTTGCGCCAGTTCGTCGCTGCTGAACGGCGCAACCGCATCCTTGCGCTGCGCCTCGCCCTGACGGCAGTTGCCAGACTGCGCTCCGAACCGGAGATAGGCCTCGAGCCGCTCGCGCAATTCGTCCAGGGAATCGACCACGAAGCCCAGGCGATACCCAAGCGCCTCGCGGCCGACCTGCAGCGTGTAGGCGAGGTCATGCAGTGATACTTCGGCGTGAAGCGCCGACTGCAGATGACGCTGCAGCCGCTGCACCTGCAACCGTAGCTGCTCTTCGCTGCGTGCCGACAGCACGACCACGGCTGGCGCTGAATCGACCGGCTCGGCATCGACCGGCTGGGCATCGATATGCTCCTGCACGATGACGTGCGCGTTCGTGCCACCCGCGCCGAACGAGGAGATGCCGCCGATCAACGGCAGCTCCTGCCGGGTGCCGTCGCCGCGCTCGACCACCGGGCGCAGCCAGGGAGCGAGCGTACGCTGGACGACGAACGGCGTCCGTTCGAATCCGATGTGCGGGTTGAGCACTTCCGCATGCAGCGACGGCACCAGCTGCCGGTACCGCATCTGCAGCAGTACCTTGGTCAGCGACGCGATACCGGCCGCACCTTCGAGATGGCCGATGTTCGACTTGACCGAGCCTATCGCGCAGAACTGCGTGTCGGTGGTCGATTGGGCGAACGCCTGCACCAGTCCTGCAATCTCGATCGGATCGCCCAGGCTGGTGCCGGTGCCGTGCGCTTCCAGGTAACTCACCGCGCGAGCCTCGATGCCGGCGTCCTTGAGCGCGATGGCGACGACCTGCCCTTGCGCCTGCGGATTAGGCACGGTGTAGCCCGTGGTCTTGCCGCCGTGGTTGATGCTCGATCCCTTGATCACGCCGTAGATGTGATCGCCGTGCGCCAGCGCGCGATCGAGCGGCTTGAGCAGTACCGCCCCGACGCCCTCGCCCGGCACGTAGCCATCGCCGTAAGCGCCGAAACTCTCGCAGCGGCCGCGGCTGGACGCGAACTGTGTCTGCGAGATCAGCAGGTATTTGTTCGGATGCACCGAGACGTTCACGCCGCCGGCGATAGCCGCGTCGCACTCGCCGCCGCGCACGGCGCGGCAGGCCATATGGATCGCCGTCAGCGAACTCGAACACATGGTGTCGATCACCAGGCTGGGGCCGTGGAAATCGCAGAAATACGAAACGCGGTTGGCGATCGGCGACATGCTGCCGGATACCGCGTACGGTTCGCCGAGAACCTGCGACTGAGCACCGTACAACTGATACTCCTGGTGCATGACGCCGACGAACACGCCGATGTTGCCGCTGGCGCCGCGCAGTGATTCACGCGTATAGCCGGCGTCTTCGATGGTCTCGTAGGCGCACTGCAGAAACAGCCGCTCCTGCGGGTCCATCCACTGCGCGTCGCGCGGCGAGATGCCGAAGAACAGCGCATCGAACCGGTCCACGTCGTCGATGAACCCGCCCCACTTGGTATAGCTCTTCCCCGGCCGGCTCCGGTCGGCGTCGAAATGCTCGCGATAGTCCCAGCGCGCAGCGGGAATCTCGGTGATGCTGTCGGTGCCGGCACACAGGTTCCGCCAGTATTCGTCGAGATCTCCGGCCTGCGGGTAGCGCCCGCTCATGCCGACTATCGCGATTTCCGTCGAGGCCAACGCGAGGGGGGCCGGCGACGCGGACGGTGGCGGCAGGACAGCGAAGCGATGCCCCGGCCCGCCTGACGAAACCGTGAACGGTAGCGCCGCTGGTGCGCTAGCGGCGGGAGGCCGTTCGAACGCACTCAGCCGCGCCGCCAGCGCCTCGCTATGGCGCTGCATGAAGTACTGCGCCAGCGCGTCAATGCTCTGGTACTCGAACATCAGTGTCTTCGGCAACTCGCCGAATGCTTCCTGCAGCGCGTCGACCAGGTTCAGCGCGAGGATAGAATCCAGGCCGTACTCGTCCATCGTCGCTTCGGCGTCGATGCGTTCCTCCGGCAGCTTGAGACTGCGCGACAGCACCCGCTTGAGGTAACCGACCGTCTGCTCGCGCAGGTCGCCGCGATCGGGCGCGCCCGGCGCGGCATGCGGCGCTCCATCCGGAAGCGGCGCTGGCGCGGCGTGCAGCGTCACTTGCGCCGACGGCAGCATCCGCTGCAGTGCCGCAGCGGTCGCATTCTGGACGATCACGTGCGAAGCGCTACCCGCACAGGCGGCATACAACGCCGCCAGTCCCCGTTCGGTAGCCAGCGGCTGCCATCCCTGCCGCTGCATGCGCTGCAGGGCCGCTTCGTCCATCCTCATTCCGCCTTCGGCCCATAGCGGCCAGCCGATGGAAACGGTGCGGCCGTGGCGGGATCCGTCGCGCACGCCGGCATTGCGATAGTTCGCATAGCCGTCGAGGAATGCGTTCGCGACGGCGTAGTCGCCCTGCCCGACGTTGCCGAGCGCGCCGCTGATCGACGAGAACAGCACGAACCAGTCCAGCGCCACGTCGCGCGTTGCGCGATCGAGATTGACGGTGCCGTGTACCTTGGCCGACAGCGCCGCGTGGAGTTGCGCGGTCGTCTTGTGCAGGATGAACCCATCATCGACCACGCCCGCGCAATGCACGACGCCGTGCAACTGGCCGTGCAGCGCCACGATGGCCATGGCGCATGCGCGCACGGCGGCGGCATCGCCGACGTCGAGTGCACGGTATTCCACCTGTCCGCCGTTCGCATCGCGCGTCAGCGCGTGGATCAGCTCCTGCTTCGTCGCGTCGAGCGCGGAGCGGCCGGTCAGGATCAGTCGCGCACCGCGCGCCTGCCGCACGATGTCGCGGGCGACGATCAGTCCCAATCCGCCGGCGCCGCCGGTAATCCAGTACACGCCGCCGTCCTTCCACGGCGCGCGGATCGCGCTGCGGTCGAGACGCAGCGGCGCGCCGGGAGTCAGCACGCTACGCTCGCCGCCGCGATAGCGCACGTTCACCTCGTCGGCGCGCAGTGCTGCATTTTCCACAATGGCGCGCGACAGGTCGGCGGCGCTCGCGTCGTGCGGCAGTTCGATCACCTGGCCGCGCAGCAGCGGATTCTCGAGCGCGGCGCTCTTGAGCAGCCCCGCCACCGATCCGAGCAGCAGGCCGTAGTGCTCGCCCCAGGGCTGGGCACGATCGGCCACGATCACCTGCAGCGTCGTGAGGGATTCCGGCCGGCTCGCCAGGATCCGTTGCACCAGCGAGAAAATCACTTCCCAGGCCGCGGCCAGCGACATCGGGTCGTTCACCGCCGGCAACGGCAGCCATTGCGCATCCGCATCGCTCGCGCGCAAGGCGTCGAGGTGCGTCGCATGGGTCGCATCGACGCAGATCCAGCGCGCCGCGATGGCGGTGGCCACAACAGCCGGCGCGGGCCGGGCTTCCCAGCGCGGCGCCAGCAGCACGGTGTCGATCGCATCAGCATGAGCATCGGCTTTCAGCGCACGTGAGGCGAGACCACGCAGACTCACACAAATCCTGCCGTCTTCGTCGCACAGATCGACGTCGGTTTTCTGCATCGCACCCGTCGATGCCGGACTCGGACGCAGATACGCCCATACACGAGCGGGCACGCGACCGAACACCTGCAGCCGCTCGAGCGCGAACGGGACAGTCGGTTGTGCGTCGTTCCGCGCGCGCCCGTCGTCCACGTCAGCGAGCGTCAGCGCGAACGCCGCCTGCAGTGCGCCGTCCAGCACACTGGGATGTAGCTCGAAATCCTCGCGCGTGCCGGCGACGCAGGACGGCAGCTCGACCTGCGCCAGCACGAACGGGTTGCCTTCTGCGCCGATGCCCAGGTCCAGCCGAAGCAGTCCGCGATGAGCCGGGCCGTAGGCGAGGCCGGCGGCCCGAAGCACGCGGTAGCACGCCGCCGCATCGATCGAGCGGCGGCAGCGGCCACGCAGCGCGTCAAGGTCGATCGTCGTCGGTTCGCTCGCGCGGGCCAGCAGCGTCGCGCGTCCTTGTACGTGGCGCGCTTCCTCGTCGGCAGCGCCGCCGCGGCGAACCATGAAATCGATCTCGCCGTCATCGCGGATCGTCAGCGCGAGGCTGAGTTCCACGCTGTCGTCGACGACCACCGGCCGCAGCCAGGCGACGTCGCGCAGCTCGACGATCTGCATCGCCGGATCGAGTGCGTCCCCGACGCTGCGTCTGACGCCCGCGAGCGCCATTTCGAGACAGGCGACCGCGGGCAGCAGGCGCCGGCCGGCGACCACGTGGTCGCGCAGGAAGAATTCGTCGCCACGGAAGTTCGTGCTGAAGCGCTGCTCGGCGAAGTCCGACGTGTTCCGCTGCAGCAACGGATGCAGGTACGCCGGCAACCCGGCGAATTCCTGCGGCGCCATGCCGTAGGATTTTCGTTGCGACCGCTCGATCCAGTGACGCTCGCGCGCGAACGGATAGGTCGGCAACGAGAGTCGCTGGGGTTGTACGCCCGGATAAAGCTGCTGCCACGGCACCGGCAGACCCTTTGTCCACAACGATGCCAATTGACGGTATTTGCCTTTCTCGATCCATTGCGCGACGGCGCCGGCGAGATCCTCGTCACCCGAGAACGCGCCCAGCACGTCGCCACCGCGACGCACTTCGCCGTGCCAGGTGTCTTCCACCGACGTCGCGCCCTGCAGCCAGTCGCCCAGCCGCGCAACGAGCACGTCGCGCGAGGAGGCCAGCAGGACGAGACGATGCTCCATCGCCTCCCGGCCCACCTGCAGGGTATAGGCGAGGTCCGCCAGTCGCAGGCCCTCGCCTTCCGCGTGCAGATGGTCGATGAGCTGACGCGCCCGCGCGCGCAGCTGTTCGCCGGTGACGGCCGACAGCAGGATGATTGCCGGCTGGCCCGGCACGCCCTCGTACGTCGCCGCGTCCGGCGCAGCGATGTATTCCTGCACGATCAGGTGTGCATTCGCGCCGCCGGCGCCGAAGGACGAGATGCCGGCCGTACGCGGATATTCTGCGCGCCTGCCGTCGAGTTCGATCTGCGGCCGCGGCCAGTCGGCCAGTTCGTGCTGCACCACGAAGGGGCTTTGCGCGAAGCGGATTTCCGGATTGATCTGCGCCGCATGCAGGGTGGGCGCGAGCTGCCGGTGGCGCATCTGCAGCACCACCTTGGTCAGCGCCGCGATACCGGCCGCACTTTCTCCATGGCCGATGTTCGACTTCACCGAGCCGATGGCACAGAAGGCCTTGTCATCGGTGCCGGACGCGAACGCCCGGGTCAGCGCGGCGATCTCGATCGGGTCGCCTAGCGCGGTGCCGGTGCCGTGTGCCTCGATGTAGCTGATCGTGCGCGGATGGACGCCCGACTGCCTGATCGCCTCGGTGATCAGGTCAGCCTGCGCCGTCAGGTTCGGCACGGTGTAGCCGCTGGTGCGACCGCCCGCGTTGAGCGTGCTGGCCTTGAGCACGGCTTCGATGCGATCGCCGTTCGCCAGTGCGGACGCTAGCGGCCGCAGCACGACGCAGCCCACGCCTTCGCCGTCGACGAAACCGTCGGCACCGGCGCCGAACGACTTGCAGCGATCGTCGCTGGCGAGCATGCCCTTGGCGGACAGCGTGAGGTACTGGATCGGGTCGATGATGAGATTGACGCCGCCGGCCAGCGCGACCTCGCACGATCTGCTGCGGAGGCTCTCCATCGCGAGGTGCACCGCCGTCAGCGACGACGAGCACGCGGTGTCGATGGCGAGGCTCGGACCGAGGAAATCGAAGGTGTAGGAGACGCGGTTGGCAATCGACCAGTGGCTCGGCTGCTGCCCGTAGGTGCTGTTCATGACGCCGACGAACACGCCGACCTTGCGCGCGGGCGAGAGGCTCTGCAGCGTATGCCCGGCGTCCTCGATGCAGGCATGGGCATGCGCGAGGAACAGCCGTTCCTGCGGGTCCATGCTCTCGGCTTCCAGCGGCGACAAGCGGAAGAACTGCGAATCGAAGCAGTCGATGTCGTCGAGGAACGCGCCCCAGCGGCTGTACATCGTGCCGGGCCGGCCCTTCTTCGCATCGAAGTAGACGTGCCAGTCCCAGCGCTGTGCCGGAATCTCGCTGACGCAGTTCACGCCGTCACGCAGGCGGCACCAGAATTCGCCGAGGTTGGCAGCCTGCGGATAGCGGCCGCTGATGCCGATGATGGCGATGTCCTGCGTCGGCGCCGTGAGCTCCGGTCGGACGCCCGAGGTCGCGGCGGTCTTCAAGGGTTCGGGGCGCGCGCTGCGGGCCGCAACGACCGCTGCCGGCGGCGCCGCGTCCATTCCCACCCAGCGCGCAGCCCGCTCACGCTCGCTGCCGAGCAGATGCCCGGCCAGCGCGGCGAGGGTCCGGTGTTCGAAGAACAAGGTGCTGGAAACATCGGGGAAAGTCTTGCGCAGATTGCCCGCGAGCTGCACGACCAGGATCGAGTCGATGCCGTAGGTCTCAAGCGGCTCGTTTTCGCCGATCTGTTGCGGCGGCATGCGCAGTGTCTCGCCGACCACGCGCTGCAATGCACGCCTCACCGCCTCGACGAGCGCGACGTCGTGTACCTGCGCCGGTGCCACGCTCGCCGTGATGCTCGCGACCGCCGTACGGCTGTGGATCGCCGGGGCATCGGCCGATGCCGCGGCGGGTTCGGGCGCCGCGGGTGCGGTCTGCGCAATCAGGCCGTCGCTTTCGGCGGCGATGACCTGTTGTCCCAGTGCATGCGCGGCCGCGGCCGGGAATCCGATCCGGACGTAGCCTTCCGATTCGAGCGCGCGCCGCCAGGCTGCTGGCGACAGCACCGGCGATCCGGTTTCGCGCAAGGCCGTGTCTTCCGCCCGCCACCAGCCTTCCAGCAGTCCGAACGTCAGATGCGACCACAGGTCGTTGCGGCTCATCTCGTTGACCAGCAACAGGCCGCCGCTGCGCAGCAGCGTCTTCGCATGCTTCAGGCTACGGCGCGCGTTGCGCGTGGCGTGGAGCACGTTCGTCGCCAGCACCACGTCGTAGGTGCCGGGCTCGAAACCTTGCGCGGCCGGCGGCTGCTCGATGTCGAGCAGCCGGCAGTGCAGATAGGGTGCGGTGACGCGATAGCTGTCCTCGGCGTGCAGAAGGAACGCGCGCGACACGTCGGTGTAGGCGTACTCCGCGATGTGCGACCGATGGGGCTCGAGCAGACGGAACACCTGCTCGCTGGTGGCGCCGGTGCCGGCGCCGATTTCGAGTACGCGCAGTCGCGTGGCCGGGTCGCTCGCGCACAGTGCGGCGACGTAGCCGTCAAGCGTGCGCGCCAGCGCGTCATTGAAATACTGGAGCACGGGGCTGTTCTTGTAGACGTCTTCGACCAGCCCCAGCGATGCGTTGGCGAAGATGACCTCGGTCGCTCGCCGCCGGCCGGTCAGGACCTCGGGCAGCGCCTTCAATGCCGCCTCGAGCAAGCCGATCGAGCCGGCAAGATCCGGCACCGCAAGCCACTGCGCCTTGGCCTCGTCCCACTGCGCCCAGGCCGCGTCTGGCGAGAGCGCATCGATGCCGCCGTCCAGGTAGCCCGCCGCGCTCAGGCGGCGCAGGCTCTCGCGCAGCCACGCCGCGTAGGTCGGCTGCATGCCGCTGGCCGGCACGTTCTGGGCCGGCACGTTTTGCGTCAGCATGCCGAGCGATTTCAATTGTGCATAAAGCAACACGAGCAGCGCGCTTTCCAGCGACTGCTCGAGCTGGGCACGGCGCTGCGCGTCTTCGCCCGCTGCGAACGCCGGTGCCGGCATGGCCGGTGGCGCCCATTCGCGCGGGGCGCGGGGGGGCAGCTCCCGCAGCGTTTCCGTCGTCGAGACGTCGACGCCGCGCGGCAACTGGTTCGCCTTGAGCAGCACGAGTTGCGTTCTCGGCTGGCCCAGCAGGGTTTCCAGGGCAGCCATGCCCTGTTCCGGCTCGATCGAGCCGATGCCCGAGTGGGCCATGCGCTCGCGATAGCCGTCGCCGGAGACAACGCCCACGCTGCCCCACCAGCCCCAGTTCATCACCTTGACCGGATAGGAGACGCGGCGCGCCAGCGCGCTGGCATACGCGTCCTCGAACGTGCAGCCGGCGGCATAGTTGGCCTGGCCGGCCGCCTTGGCAAAGCTCTGCAGCGACGAGAAGAACAGCAGGAAGTCCAGCGGTTCCTGCGCGAAAGCCTGGGCGAGCCGCACGCTTCCGCGCGTCTGCACGGCTATGCCCGCGCGGAAGCGCGCCTCGTCCATGTTGGCGAAACTCTTGTCCAGCAGTTCGATCGCCGAATGCACGACGCCGTGGATGCGTCCGTGCCACGCCTTTATCTGCGCACAGGCGCGCTCGAGTGCCGCCCGGTCGGTCACGTCTGCCTGCAGGTAGCGCGGCGCGGGACCGAGCCTGCCGAGCCGCTCCAGGCGTTGCGCGATGCGCTGGTCGGCGGGGCGCCGTCCCAGCCAGACGACCTGGGCCTGATAGCGGAGGATCAGATGTTCGGTGAGTGCCTCGCCGATGCCTCCGGCTCCGCCGGCGAGAACGTACACGCCGCCGGCACGCCAGGCCGTCTGCGGCAGGGAGGCGGGTTCGTAGCTCAGCAGGCGCTGCGCGAACCACTCGCCGCTGCGATACGCCAGCACGTTGCCACAGGGATCGTCCGGCATCGCCTGCAGCGCATCGGGCGCGTCCTCCTCGTCTGACGGCAGGTCCAGCACGCGCACGCGCCAGTTCGGATATTCCTTGCGCAGCGAACCGGCCAGGCCGTGCAGGCTCGCGTGCGCGGGATCGATCCTGTCCGCCTCGACCACGCGCACGGCCTGCCGGGTGACGAACGTCCACTCCAGCGCCTTGCGTTCGTAGTCCAGCCGCAGTAGTGCCTTGATGCAGCGGAAGCAGGCCAGCACACCGGCTTCCTGCGCATCGAGCAGCGCATCGGAGAAGACATCCGCCTCGTCCGCGAACGGCGCGAGCCAGTACACGTGCCCGATGTCGCCACCCTCGCGCACCGAGGCTTCCCAGTCGTGGGCCTGGTTCGGGTCTGCCGGAGGCAACAGGACTCGCGCATGCGGATGGAGCGCCAGCAATCGCGCCTGCTGTGCCTGCGATCCGCCGACGATGACGACGACGGCGCCTGGTGCAGGCCATGGTGTTTCCGACTCGACGACCACCGGTTCCCAGCGCGGAACGAGCAAGGCGGACTTCATGTCGGAGCGTCCTTCTTGTGTATCGCTGCCCGGGGTCGACGGCCGCGTCGATACGCCTTCGTCTTTACCGGCTGCGACGGCGCGACCTGCAAATCCCCTGATGCGCACGCAGACTTTTCCTTCGGCATCGCAGATGTCCAGATCCAGTCGGCGGAGTTCCCCGTCGTCGACGCGGGCGGACGGCCGCACAAGGACGAACCCCTGCGTGGGGCTGCTCGCATGCACCTCGAGCGACTCCAGTGCGAACGGCAACCGCGCGCGCGCGGGTCCGGCGGACTCGTCGTCGGGCAGGCCGATGGAGGACTGCAACGCACCGTCCATGACGCTCGGGTGCAGCACGTACGACTGCACCGTGTCGTCGAGGCTGGACGGCAGTTGCAGCTGGACGAGGGCGAACGGTGCTCCGGTGCGTGCGTCGCGGCCGGCGTGGATCGCCGCGATGCTGCGCTGCGACGGGCCGTAGACGAGTCCCATCGCATCGAATGCGGCATAGCACCCGTCAGCCCCGATGCGGGTGGCAGCGGCGGCCTGCAGCCCGGCGAGATCGACGCGCGCGGCCTCTTCGGTTTCCCGCAGCGCCACGTGCCCGCGCGAGTGCAGGGCCGTACCGGAAGCACTACCCGCAGCCGATTCGCTGTGGATCTCGAACTCCATGCCGCCGTCGGACGCGCGCAGTTGCACATGCACCGTCGTCGGCTCGTCCACGCTCAGCGGGCGTATCCACACGACGTCGCTGAAGCTCACCCGGCGTCGGGCCAGTTCGTCCGGCTCTATCGACAGCGCCGCCGCGGCGCGCGCCATTTCGAGATACGCGACCGCCGGCAACACACGCCTGCCGGCGACGACATGGTCCTTCAGGAAGAACTCGCTGCCGTCGAAAACCGAGGTGAAGCGCTGCAGGCCGAGCGTGGATGTATTGCGTTGTACGAGCGGGTGCAGCATCGGCGGGCGCGCGTCCGCAGCGCGGAACGAAATCCAGTAACGCTCCTTGGCGAACGGATAGGTCGGCAAGGAAATGCGTCGCGGCGGCGCCGCGTGCAGCCGCAACCAGTCGACCGTTCCGCCACGGCGCCAGTGCTGCGCGATCCTGTCGTACTGCCGCGTAGCCAACCATTCGTCCACTGCCGCGTCCGTCGCAGCGGGCTCGAGGCCTGCGGCGCTCTCGTCCTCACGCAGGAAACGGTCGAGCGCATCCGCCAGTTCCGCCAGTGAATGCGCAATCACGGCCAAGCGCGACTCCATCGGCTCGCGCCCGACCTGCAACGTGAAGGCGAGGTCCCGCAGCGAGAGATCGGCCGTGCGCGACAGATGCGTGCGCAGGTCGCGCGCGTAGTCGCGCAAGCGCTGCCCGTTGCGCGCCGACAGCACGACGATGTGCGCGGCGTCGGTCGACGGCGTCGCCGCCGCTTCCGAGGCAATGTGCTGCTCGAAGATGGCATGCGTGTTGGTGCCGCCGATACCGAACGAACTCAGCGCCGCGCGCCGCAGTCCGCCTTGCCAGGAGCGCAGCCGGTCAGCGATGTAGAACGGCGAATCGGCCAGCGCCAGCGCCGGGTTCGGCGTGCGGTAGTTCAGCGTCGGGACGATCTCGCCGTAATGCAGGCTGAGCGCGACCTTGATGCAGCCGGCAAGTCCGGCGGCCGCATCGAGATGTCCGATGTTGCTCTTGACCGAGCCCAGGCCGCAGTACTGGCGACGTTCGGTATGTTTCCGGTAGACCTGGGTCAGCGCGGAGAACTCGATCGGATCGCCCAGGCGCGTGCCGGTGCCGTGGGCTTCCACATAGCCGATGGTGTCCGGGTCGACCTGCGCTGCGCGCAGCGCCGATTCGATCACGCGTGCCTGACCGCCGACGCTCGGGGCGTAGAATCCGGCCTTGTCGGCGCCGTCGTTGTTGACCGCGACGGCACGGACCAGCGCGTAGATGTGGTCGCCGTCGCGCACCGCATCCGCCGCCTTCTTGAGCAGGATCGCGCCGACGCCTTCGCCGGCGATCATGCCGTCGGCAGCGGCATCGAACGCTTTGAGGTGTCCGTCGCTCGAGAAGTTGAGGCCGGGGCTGTGCAGGTAGCCGACGTTGTCCTGCGGCATCAGCATCGCGGCGCCGACGAGCGCGTAACGCGCCTCGCCAGCCATCAGGCTGTGACAGGCGCTCGCCATACCGACGAGCGACGAGGAACAGTTCGACTGCACGTAATAACTCGGGCCGTGCAGGCCAAGCTTGTTGGAGATCAGGCTCGGCAGCGTTCCTGCCTGAGCCAGCATCCACGAGACATAGGCCTCCGTGCCGCGTACCGCAGGCTCGCGCTGCTTGACGTCGTCGAACACCGCTGCCTGATACAGGCTCGTGCTGGCGGAGGCGAACACCGCGGTGTCGGGAATGTCCGACGCCCGATAGCCCGCGTCTTCGAGCGCCTTCCACGCATGCTGCAGCAGATGGCGCAGCTGCGGGTCCATGAACTCAGCGTCGCGGGCGGCGATGCGGAAGAACGCTGCGTCGAAGCAGTCCTTGTCCGGAATCGTCGAGCGGATGGGGACGAAGTGCGGGTCGCGCGCGAAGCGTTCGTCGACGCCGGCCAGGCGCAGCTGTTCGGCCGAGAGGAATTCGACGCTCTCGGTGCCGGTGCGCAGGTTGTCCCAGAACTGCCGGTGATCGGCCGCGCCAGGGAACGCGCAGGAGATGCCGATGATCGCGAGCGAGGTGTCGTAGTAGTCTGGGTGCAGGCCGGCGGACGGCTGCAGGTCGGGCGACGCATGACTCTGCGCGCCGGCCGCCGCGTGCGGCGCGGGCGCGCTCTGCGCGAGATGGCGCGCGATGTTGCGGATGCTCGCGTGGGCGAACAGCGTCGTCGCATCGAAGCGACTGTCGATGTCGTCCTGGATGCGTTTCACGACCACCGCGGCGAGCAGCGAGTCGCCGCCCACGTCGAAAAAACCGAGCCCGACGTCGACGTCGTCGACCCCGAGCGTGTTGCGCCAGATCGACGACAGCTGGCGCTCGAGCACTGACGCGTCATGAGCGGCGGATACCGGCTGCGTCTGCTGCAACGGCCGTGCAGCCAGCGCCTGGCGATCGGCCTTGCCGTTCGGCGTCAGCGGCAGTTCGTCGAGTTCGATCAGAACGGCCGGCACCATGTAGGCGGGCAGCGCCGATCTGAGATGAGTGCGAAGGCGCTCGGCGATGCCAACCTGCTCGCCTTGATGGCAAACGTAGTACGCGACCAGACGCTTGTTGCTGTCGGTCCCGGCGACGACGGCCACGCCATCGCGGACCTGCGGCAGCGACGACAGCGCCGCCTCGATCTCGCCCAGTTCGATGCGGAAGCCGCGGATCTTGACCTGCGAGTCGCTGCGGCCGAGGTACTGCACGCGGCCGTCGGCGAGGTAGCGGGCCACGTCGCCGGTGCGGTACAGGCGGCTGCCCGGTGCGCCGAACG
>NZ_JAVTWC010000047.1:0-78621 GCF_032229445.1 Tahibacter sp. | reverse complement strand
CGGGGGCGCCGCGCCCCCAACAACGTCGCCCGCCCCCCCAAACAACCCCCCCCGGGGGCGTGTTTTGTCCGCGCGCGCGCCAAAACCCCCCCCCAACGACGGCACTTCAACCGCGGCGCGTCGCACTCAACGTGCCGACGGCGGCGGAAAAAGCGCAACGGGTGGCACAAAAAGCGCCACGCTTGGCTCCGAAAGTGCCGGCGTCGGCGCAAAGAGCCTCGCGCACGGCGCTATTCGTGCGGCGCGCGGGACAAGAAGCGCCACAGTTGGGACAAAAAGCGTGGAAGGGACAGTACGGATAGCGGCGCCAGGCGCGTAAAACGTCAGCCGGTGGCAGCGAAGCGAGTAGATGCGCCGCCCCGCCAAGCCTGATCGTCCGTGGCGTTCGACGAAAGCGATGGCCAGCAGAGTCGCCATCCCTGCGCAGAACGGCGCGGCGCGCGCGAACCGGTGAGAACGGGCGCGGCGAATGCCGAGCAAGCCGATCGGTCGCCAGCGCGGCAGGATCACGGTCAAAACGCCGGAGCGGCGCGATGCCGCCCCGGCAACGCAGGAACCTACGGTCCCTTTTCCCACCGGGCTTCCAGCAGCCCGCGCACATCACGCGAGAGGATGGCCACGGCTTCGAGGATCCCGCTGTGCGAGCGCGAGCCCGGCCATTCCAGTTCCGCCGTCGCGATGGTTTCGCTGAGTTCCTGGATGGCGCCGAGGCGGGTCATGATCTCCTCGTCAAACGCATCGCGGTGCTCGTTCGAGTCGAGTACATACGCGAACATCACGGGATGATCGCCGCGGTCGTCGCGGCGCAGGGGATAGAACGAACCTTGAGGGGTCATGGCGCGCGCCTCCCGGAACAGGGAACAACGCCGCCAACGCGCACAAGGGAACAAGGACGCGGCTCAGTGCCGCCAACTGCAGACCGATTTTCCATGGACAACTCCCTTTGCGTGGAGTCGCCACCCGGAACGGCGAAAAGGGTGGCGAACGGTGTGCGGGTAGCAGACCGGGATCTAGCAACCGGCGAGCCTCGCGGCTCCCCACACACCGCCGCCAGAAATCAGCAGCAGACGCCGCACAAACTTCGGGCGAAAAAAAACGCCAGGAGTAAGTACGGCGCTGTGTGCGCTCGATCTACGGGCTGCTATTCCCGGTTGCCGAATTGGCGGCAACGGACAGATTGTTTACCTGAGGGCGGGCGGCGTCAAGGGCACGGATTTGTCCCCAGCGTCACCCGAGTATATTTTTTTCAAACGTGAGAGGTTGCCGCTTCCGACGACAGACTCATCGCGGTGTTGGCCCGGACAAGGCACCTTCCGCGGCGTAAGCAGGCCAGGCCGATTTCCGTGGGTTTCGATCAGGCTGGAAGCCTACATCGCCTTACGGCCTGCTCACTACTCTCTTTCGGAAAGCCGCAACAATCTCGATAGACGAGACTGAGCAATTGTAGGTTAGCTTCAATTTGGATTGCGGCTTTCTCTCGCCATGCGAGTAAACGGGCGCCCCTCCTAGTCCTTGTTCCACTGCGAGCCCGATCGGCCCGCTAAGGCAGCGACATGGGCAAGCACTGCCGGCCACGAGCCGCGAGCCGGAGCAGATAGCACAGAGCCACGCCAACTGGGCTTTCCGCGACGACGTACGACTCACCCGTCCCCAATGCGTCGAGCCATGCGCAGCGCGAATGCAGTTTTTTAGTTCCCAAACATTGGGTTATATGCCGATGTTGAAGCTGAGTCTCTCGCTAATTTCTCAAGCACAAAAAGCCCTGAACGGCCCTTGAAAAACGTGACGGCCATCACATTTAGAGTTTCAGCTCGACCTTGGGGCCGGGCGCCGATGTGGGACTGGTGCTCGCACGAGCATAGCCCGTGGAAGACCAACAACAATCAGGAACGATAATGGGGAAGAACTGGAATGCCCAGCGCTCGAAGGCGCGGCTGGCGACGCGCTACGCCGAAGTCGAAACCGTGTCGATCGTGAACTACACGAAGGACACGTCGCTCGAAAACATCCCGATCAACAAAGCGTACAAGATGGACGCGGCCCACCTGTACGTGGACATCCTTAACTTGCGCGACATGCTGCATGTTACGAAGGACGAAGGAGAAACCTGCCACAAGCGGACGCTCCGGTTCTTGAATCTCCACTACCGGGCGGTCCACCGAATTCTCAGCGAAACCGACGCGCGGCGCGTTGACTTCCACAACCAACGACTCCACTGCGTCGTGGCCAAACCCTACGGGACCGACAGCGAACGCCGCCGCGTCGAGCGGGCGGTCGCCATCGCGCAGCTGATCATCGACGTGCTCCACGAAACCGGCGACAGCGACGACAAGATCCCCAACGCGGACGTCCGCGTCGGCATCGACACGGGAACCGCCCTGGCCGTGAACAACGGCCGCCGCGGCGGTCGCGAACCGCTATTCCTGGGGCGTCCGGCCAACCAAGCTGCGAAAACCGCCGGCCACGAGCCGTTAACCGGTATCTACCTGACGAACGAGGCGCGCATCGCCATCGGATTGAAGTCGCTGGATGGCGACGCGCACCGCACTACCGCCCTCACGCCCGCGGAAATCGAGGCCTGCACGGCAGCTGCAAAGCTCGACGTCTCGAAGGACGACATCGTCGAGGCGTGGAAGGATGAGCAGAAGAACACGCCCATCGGGTCGGTCGGGTTCAGTCGGCCCACGCCCCCGCTTCGCGATTTGGACATCCAGGCATTGTCGCTCGCCAATTCGAAGCGGTTTGAAGCTGTGTCGGTCTACGCGGACATCGACGGCTTCTCCACCTATGTCGAAAACAACATCGAGGACGATCCCGAGGACGTGGTGCGTGCCCTGCACGTGCTTCGCTCCGAGCTGGATCACGTCGTCTCGGACGATTTCGAAGGCCGGCGCGTTCGTTTCATCGGCGACTGCATCCACGGCGCAATGCTGGACGGAACCGCGTACACGACGTACACCGAAGAAACCATAAGCAACGCCGTCCTGTGTGCTGGCGGGCTGCGCAGCGGTTTCTCTGAGGCCATGAAGTTCCTGAATGAGAAAAAGGTGGTTGTTGACGATCTCGGGTTGGCCATCGGACTGGAGTTCGGCCCTTTGAGCATCAGCCGCCTAGGCATGAAAGGCGACATGGTTCGCTGCGCCGTCGGGCGGAACGTCCTGAACTCCGAAACGGAACAGGCTCGCTGCAACGGAACCGAAACCGCAATCGGCGAAGAGGCCTTCGACAGCGGCTCCGATGCAGTTCGTGAACTGTTCGAAGACGACCGCATCGTCGCCAACCTCGATTACGATTCCGCGGTAACCGGGCTGGCTGCTTCGGACGACAAAACGGCCAAGGCAGCTCAGGCAAACGCTTACCGTGCCGCCATACCGGCGGTGGTGCCAAGCCTTTCGGAACCGCTTCGCCCGCATGCCCAGCGCTGAAGAGATGACGCTCCAGCTCGTCTCGGACGCGGCTCCTCGATTTGGAGCAGTGTCCGCCGCTGCTGGAGCAACCAACACGCTGGAGGTTCGCCTTGACATTCCGCTGGCGAGCGGTGCGGCGCAGCCGTTCAACCTGCGAATCGAATGCGTCGGTTCGCAGGTCCACGTCTTCGAGCGCGAGCCACGCCTACTGCCAAAGTTTTGCGTCGAACGGCACATCAACGAAGGAGGGTCGTTCTGCCTGGGGTGGTCGCAGCATGGCCCCGCTCAGATTCGAGACGAAGCGGCCGCCGTCCAGTTTTGGTCGCAGCTGGTGCGTTTTCTCGATTACCAGATTGCCGCGTCGAAGCTCGGCCGCTGGCCTGGTGCCAAGCACGCGCGCGCGCACGGCGAAGCGGCTGAGCCACAAGAACGCGCGGAGGTAGCTGCGCAGGTACTTGGCCCCAAAGTCCACCGCGACCTCCTTCATGGAGACCTGCTGGTGCGCGCGGTAACGAAAGGCCGAAAGCGCCGCCTGGAACTGTGGAGGCGCGGACCCCGCGTGGCGAGAATCCACGCGCCAGCCGGCACGCTGGTATCACTGAACATACCCTGCATTTGCGATCGCACGGTCCACCAGCGCGTGCCGGTCGGGGCGTGCGGCAACCACGCCGAACAGTTGGCCGTGCTCATCCGCAATGCGTATGAGCGCCACCGTCTGGAACGCGAATACGTTGAACACTTACGGAAAGCGCAGACGGTGTGTTGCGGTACCCTGAAGCAATGTGGTCTCCGTGAAAGCAACCCACAAAGAGCACCCCGGAGAACGCGATGATGGGCAACGACGACGAAGAAAAGCCCGCGATGAGCGAGGACGATCAGCTCAAAGCAGCCTGGAGCCAACTCACCCTGGTCCTGAGCTTCTTTTCACGCATCGACACCAAGCTCTCGGTCGTACTCGGACTCAACCTCGGCATGTTCGCCGTGCTCACGTCGCGCATCACGAAAGTGGTGGATCTGCATCTTCTGCTTGTCCTGTTGCTGGTCGCCTGCTTGCTTTTGCTCACGCTCAGCCTCTACCACCTGTACAAGGGCGCGTTCCCCGACCTCAAAGGCGGCACGAATTCGCTGGTCTACTTCGGCAACATCGCCAAGATGACCGAGCCCGCCTATGTCGGCGCGTACCGCGCGCTGTCAACGGCGGCGCTCGTGGAAGACATCCACGAGCAGACTTGGCGAAATTCAAAGATTCTCGTGGGCAAGTTCCACGCGCTCCAAAAATCCTACCAATGGACGCTCGCAGCGGTCGTCCCGTGGTTGATCAGTTTGGCCCTCGTATCCACGAAATGACGGAGCATCGGATGATCGAGCGGTTTCAAGGCGACGACGGCCGACGACGACTCACGTCCGCCCTCCTGGAACACCGCTTGGTAGGAAACCAGCCGGACCTGGCGAGCACGCTGGTCGATGCCGGTGAGCTGATCGAAGTCGAGAACGGCGAGCGGTTCATCGTCCAGGGCGACTTCACCACCGACGTCTTCCTCATCGTTTCGGGCAGCGTGGTCGTCTCCGTCAACAGCAAAGTGGTTGCTCGGCGCGCGGCCGGCGAACACGTCGGCGAAATGTCCGCCATCGAGCCCACCCGTCCCCGTGCCGCGACCATCGCCGCCGCCGAGATCACCGTTCTCCTCAAGATCTCGGAATCCAGTTTCGTTGAAGCGGCGAACAGCTTCCCACGGATGTGGCGGATCATCGCGTCCGTCCTCGCGCGCCGGCTCGAAGAACGCAATCGGCTCATCACCGCCACGCGCGAGAAGGTGAAGGTGTTTCTCATCTCGTCCGTTGAAGCCATCCCGATTGCGGACCTCATCGTCCAACATTTCGAGCACGATCCGTTCCTGACGGTGGCGTGGCAGCACGGCGTGTTCAAAGCCTCGAACTACACCCTGGATGATCTGGAGCGCCAGCTGGACGACTCGGACTTCGCGATCGCCATTGCACACGGGGACGACATCGTCATCACGCGGGATAGGGAATGGCCCACCGTGAGGGACAACGTCATGTTCGAGCTGGGGCTGTTTATGGGCCGGCTCGGCAGAGCTAGGACGTTTCTGCTGGAGCCGCGCAGCCGCGACCTCAAGCTGCCCAGCGATTTCGCCGGCCTCACAACCGTGCCCTACCGCTACGAGAAATCGAAAGACGCCCTCGCGATGATGGCCCCGACGTGTGCCAGGCTGCGCAGTCTCATCCTAGAAGCGGGGCCGCGCTGATCAAGGGCAATCCGGATTTCGAATCTACCTTCGCATTTTGATGCAGCCGGTTCCCATCGTGCTGTTTTATGTCCCGACGCTACCCGGAGCCAGTGAATGGATCCCCTCAGTGTTTTGACCGCCTTGGCTCCGCTCATCCTTGAGTGGGCCAAGGAGCACCGCAACCAAGGAGAGGAAGCCAGCGAGGAGGCGTTCCGAACCTGGCTCCAAACGGTGGCTTTCGAAGAACTGCTGAATGCCGCAACCGTGGCGTTCAAAACCGTCTTGGTCAGCCAGAAAGCACACCACCACGAACTCATCGAGTTCCTCACGAAACAGTTCTCCGAAGTCCGGTCGGCATTGAACGATCGGCTCAGCGGGCTTCCCAGCGTCCCGACGCTTCAAACGAGGTGGGAGGAGCTTCACACGGAAGGCCAAGCGCTGTTGATGCAGCTGGTCGCCCAGGTCGACGGGAACACCTACGAAGACGCACGGATGAGCACTCCGTACGCTGTCGATGGGTCCACCAAGGAAGACATCGCCGCCGGAAAGAAGCGCCTCGTCGAGGCGGGCTTGGCACGTGAAGCACCGTATACCGGTGGTGCGACCCTCTGCCTGACGGCGATGGGCCTTCTGGTCTCGGAGGCCATCGCCGACCCCGAGGAGTTCCAGAGCAAGCTCCTTCGGATTCAGGACGGCTTGAGAAGATACGGTTCGGCACCGGTGGACAAGCTCGTGGCGCATTGCATGAAACGGTGCTCACCCGCCCTGCTGTACGCCATCGTTGAGCGGTGGGACAAATTGGGCTGGGTCGCTCTACAGAAGCTGGACCAGCGGGAGCGATCGCGGGTCAGCCATCCAGCTCAACTGATGCGGGACGCGAATGCGGAAAGTCTCATGCAAGCCACGTTGCGGCCGTTTGTTGGACCAAGTTGATGTTTTCCAGTGAAGCCTATAGCCCCACCGGGTCGCCTTCGGCTCCGCCCTTCAACGAAACGTCTGCCATTCGCCCATATACGGCAAGCGGAATTTCCGCATGACTCCGTCGAACTCGTGTGTGGTGTTGATCCTGCAGACGTCCAGCTCAAGCTATCGATCGCGCGAGGGAAAGTCGATCACCAAAGCTGATCCACGCACAGCTATCGACGGCACGACTTCACCCCCTTCGCCAGGAAAAACGTAGCGATCGAATCCCGCCAGACGTCCGAAGATTGCCGCCAGTGGGCCCAGTCCGATCCTGGAATCGTCCAAGCGATGTGCCGCATCAAGGCTGCTGACCAATGCGCCGGAAACGAATCGAACGCTGCAGGCCAAGTATCGGAGCGCACGACCGAACGAGAAAGCCGTTCGACCGCCGGGATGCACTTCGGGATGCGGGCTGATCATGCCCTCTGCGTCCACGCCTTCGATATAGTAGCCCGGCACGACCACGCGGTCGCCAACCATCTGCATGAGACGAACGGAGCCTTGCGAGTGCTTGATCGTGTTCGCCTGCGAGCCCGCGAACGCCCTGGCATCCTGCGCCGTGGCGCTGAATCCGCGTATCCGCTTGCCCTGCTCCTTCGAACTCAGGTCATGGGCGAACACCAGCACGACGGACTTGCAGTGCTCAACGTGCTCGAAGACAGCATGGATGAGCGACTCCGTGTCGCGGGCCAGAGCTGTCGCGGGTATGGACCCCAAGCGCTTTCGGGCATCAACTTGGCTGAGGGCGTCCAGCTCATCCAATACTCGGTTGAACGCCTCAACAACAGTGCGCAGGGAATGCGCGTAGAGCGATGTGGGATGACGCAGCCCACGTTCGGCGTTGTGAAACTCGATTGCAGTCTGAGTTTCGAGGAATACCGTAGCCGGCAGCGCTTGAGACAGTTTTTCGCAGTGGATTTTTAGAGTGATCCTCACGCGTGCCCACCCACGATGCAGTCAGAAAAGAATCGCACGATCCCGCTCCATGCCGATGCACTACCACTCCATGTTTGCGTTGTCGTCCACCATTCGCTCCATGTGGCCGATGAACTGCGACATTTCCTCGACCGATGAAGTCGCAAGTGCATACTCTTTGACGAAAGTCAGTATCGATCCCAGAGTTGATTCGAGATACATCCACTGTGGAGCTTTCTGTTGCTGAAGGTCGGTAGTCCAGGCTTCGATCGCCGCGATCGCGTCCCTGTCCGACAAAATAGAGTGCGGAACAAAGGTCGGCTGGCCGGAATCGTCGTCCGCCAACGACAGCGGAACCGCCCCTGCGCTTGAATGGAACGAGAAGGCTTGACCGCCTTTCCCAAACGCCCCGTGCGCAGTGAAGTTTCGGTGCTCGTTCCGAACCTGCATCAGGACGTCGTAGTGTGCTTTCCAACGCTGTTCGGCGACATCAAGAGCCAGTTTGTATTTCTCTTTCCATTCCCCCATCGTAATTTTGAGCAGGGAAGGACCGTCTTTCACCCGACCGTCGATCACGGCGAGATGGATCAGTGAATGTTCGCTCCACGAGAAAAATGCCTCGATCGCCCCTTGAGCCAGCCACGCGACCCGGTTCGATGCGATTGTTCGGTGTTTCCAGCTCGAAGACATTCCACCGTTCGGATAGCGCTTCACAACGGGTGGCTTGAGGATCGCCTTTTCTTCGGCTTTCAGGGCAGCTCGGTATTCACCGAGCAGGTGTTGCAACCGCCCGAACAATTGGGCGTGGTTGTTGTGCACGGTCAGATGCCCGTTTTCCATCGCCTGCTTAGCAACGTGCTGGAAGTACGGCCGAGCGGCCTGGCAAGCCTTGGTGATTCGGTTGCGGATGTACGTTGCTCCGTCCTCATTGGCTGACGGATCGACGCAGAAGATGCCCAGACCGAACTTCCTGTATTCGACGAGGAATACTTTACCCTGGTAGCCCACCGGAACCGACCAGTCGACCTTCTCGAATCGGCCTAAGTTTCGGAAGCCGAGCAAATCGACGAGCAGGAAGTAGACAACGTAGTAAGGGGGAAGTGATCGCCCCGCGTCGGTACGTTGAGCACCGAACACAACGTTCGGCTCAGCTACGCTCTCGACGCTGGCAGGCTGAATGGAGCCCAATGTTCGCAAGGCCTTGAGTCGGATTGCGTCGATTTCATCAGCAGTCATCGTCATCGGTACATGACTCCTCCCGCTCAGGGACAACATCCATTTTGTTGAGGGACCTGATGCCGTTCAGGCGCGCCGCGTTTGTCCCGTGCCGCGACGGACTCGTTCCCAGCGCGCCCGTACAGCGGTTTCGGACCGACCGACCCACCGTCATTGGCCTTCATGGCTCCTCCTCGTCCGGCAGGTGGGCCGCCGCATCGAGCAGTCTTTCTTTGGTCCCCAGATGCAACGGCCTGCCGTCCCCAACGCCCATGAGCTTTTCAAAAGACTTGGCCGCCGTCGACTCGTCCTTGTGAACGTTCACATACTGCCAGTGGGTCAATTCGCGAAATCCGCCTTCGTCGTGAACAAATCCGACGGCGGCGTACCGAACGATAATGCCGCAAAGTTCTGGTCGCTCCACAACCTCCAAAGGAATGGGAGCCATCACGCGGTACGCGAGGAATGCTTCAAGCTGCCTCACGCTTTTTTCTTCAAGCTCTGCCGACGTGGCTGCTTGCAGCAGTCTAAAGCGCCTGGTGAGCGGCGTGGTGGCATCCAGAAGGATCACCCCTGGCTCCGTACCGAGAGATACCCGTTTTTGCAATTGGTTTCGTGCGTCCACAACCAGACGCTTCGCCGACTTTGCAGATCGCGCTCGCTTCACCTCCATCGGCCATCGGTGCAAACCATGCACGAGTTCTGCATCGCCGATGTCGCCCAGGTTCACCCGCGCCTCGTGGGAACTGAAATAGGCCGCTGCGACATACTCAAGCTGGAAGTTTCGCGAGGGATCGTCCTTGTCGGCAGGCTGTACTGCTCTGCCTTCCTTGAGGCGCGCCAGCGTGGCTGGTCGCGCGCGCAAGGTTTCATCGGAAAGGCTCGCGACATCGATGAGCTGCCGCGCCTCGACCATTGCGTTGGCCAATTCCACGTTGTCGTGGGGCACGTCAGCTCCGTGGGCTTCGCGCTGCGCCTGCGCAGTGAGCTCGGTTAGGTATTCCCTGAGTCGTCCCTTGTCGGAGTTCAGTCCGAAATGCTTCAGGCGTGCCAGCGCGGACCGGTAGCTCTCCAGCAGTGCCGGGGTAGCGATCCGCGTGTCGGTGGGGAAGGGTTGGGCAGGAGTGTTACCGTTCAACTTTTTCCTCCTCGTCGGCCGCGGCGTACGAAAATGCGCGAACTCCGCCGTAGCCGGCAGGTCGTAGCCTGCTCAGAACACCGCCGAGCTATTCCAGACCACCGTTTCTTTGCCGTCGCTGACCAAGACCACCCGCACGGGGTCGCCATGGGCAAGCAACTGCATTGCGCGTCCTCTCGCGTAGTCCGTCGCTTCATTCTGCGACGGATAGTTCCGGCAGTAGTCCGGCATACGCACACCGCCATCGCGCGCCGCAACTCGCCACAGCGGATCCAGCTGGCTAATACGCAACTCGTAGCTATGGCCCATCTCGTGCCCCCCGATCTCGTGGCCATGCTCTCACGTGAAACTCATGCTCTCACGTGAAACTAACGAACACAGCGGGGATTACCCCCAGAGCGCACATCGCGCGATTGCGAGATTTGCTCGTACGTGCGCCGGTACAGAGGGAGTCGGTCCTCCAGAGTCACCACAATGGAGTGGTGTTTCCCCAGCCCCGTCGCTCACGCGGTGAGATGGCCAGCCGCACGATGCGCGCATGCCTCCGCACCGCCGCAACGCCGGACTATTTCCCCCTAAAGCCTCTGCGATCGCCGACGTCGAGCGTGCTGCTGCGCTGCTACGCACGCGAGGGCCGCTGCTGGGGCGTGAGCCCAGAGCGCAACATGCCCCTCCTGCTGTTGCTCGTCGAGCCCAGTAAGCGCGCGTGGCACTGGGAGCCTGGATTCCAGTCGAACCGAGGCCCGTGGCGCTGCGAGGCGGTGCAGTCGCCCTGGCGCGTCCTGGGCTGGCTACCGGCGGACGGTTCGCTGCCGCTGGGCGAGCCCGAAGAGGTCGATCCTGCGGTCGCGCGCTCGGATGTTCTGCACGAGTCCCGAACGTCACACGCCGGCGCATGACCAGCGACCCGGATCGCATTCGGGCCGACTGACTAGATTGGCGCAAGCCGCACAAGTCGCTGCGCGACAGCTGAGAGGATTGGTCCACCCGTGACAGTCGACTGGCAGGAGCACGTAGCCAACAGGCAGGGCCATGTCGATTGACGCGTGGTATACATTGATCGACAGCAACTACCGGTGGGGACGGTATGGCGAAGGTTCTTTGGTTCGTTGTGGCGCTGATAGCGGCGACTCTCGCCATATGGGTCGCTGCATCTGGGTACGGATGGCCATTGCGTTACTCGCTGGACACCTTCGACTGGAACTTGGTGTCCGCCGCTCTCTCGCTTTGGAGCTTTGTCCTGACGGTTGTTGCGGTCGGCTACGCTCACCGGCAGTGGAGTCAGCACCGCGAAACACAAACGGCCCAGGCCAAGGCTTTCGCACCCGCCATACGCGATGACTTCCTGCAAAGCGCTAGCCAGTTTCATCCCGCCCGAAACGGGATTTTTCCTGCTCTGAAAGAAGGCTTTCGGGACCTGCCTGGCCGGGCAAACGGGTACCGCTCGACGCACACGGCAGCGATAGTCAGATTTCTTGATCGCATGGATTGCTTCGGCTCGGATGGTCCCGAAATCGCTCGGGCGGCCGCCGCGGTACTTGCGGCGAATGCGTCGCTGACCGACCTTGCTCAAATCGAAGTGAGCAACCAGAACTACAATGCCATCGCAGAACTCGCGCACCGCGTTTCCGGCTACGTCCAGATTGCCCATGAACGCGCATCCCAAGCAGCTGCGCTGCTCGTGAAGTGGGAACGGGCGGGCTAGTTTCACGACTTCACCGCCTTGCTCTCCGCGGCCGGCGCATTCCCCGGTGCGATGGATGCGCTCCCGCGGAAGCGGCATCTGTTCATGCCGGGCCGCTCGTCAATCGTGATTTCCTGTGCGCGGCGGGTGTCGCCGGTGCAGAACTGCGCGTCGTCAAATTTAGTCGCTCGCCGCCGTTGGAAACCATCTGTTCCACCGGCTTGCGTCTGTCGGCGGGGCGACGGCCGAGGCGATAGCGGATCGTGCAATAGCCGCCAATGCAAGAGACCCAGATATAAGTCACGAGCCGCACGCTGGAATCCATCACGGCAGCGCCCTATTGAACGTGATGACCCACAGCTCCGTGCCGCTCCGCATGCGCTAGTCACAAAGCACACCGCTCGAGGATATGTCCATGCTGCTATACAAATTCAAATCAACCCTGAATCTCCTGCACTTGCTAGATATCGTGGTGCACGAACGGCTCTACTGCCCACGCTATTCCGACCTTAACGATCCGTTCGAAGGACAGTTCCGGGAGTTGCTTGTCGACGGCGGAGCTGTCGCAGTGCCGCCTACGCCGCCCCGGGCAACGAATTTCGGAACTCCAAATGTCCTCCATGTTGTCTATCGAGATCTAATGGATCTGCCGCTTGTGCAGGCGATACGCGTGTGCAGTCTGACGAATCGCTACGACGACGTCCGAATGTGGTCGTTGTACGGCGATAGTCATCGCGGAGTGGCTGTAGAAATCGACTTCGACAACTACGACCATATGCCCGTAGAAGTTCGCTATGACGATTGCTTGCCCACTGGGGGTGCTGCGGAACTGCAAGCAAAGCGTCCAGACGAAATACTTGCGGGAAAGTCCAATCATTGGAAATACGAGGCCGAGTATCGACTCATCACGGCGAAGGTTTCTATGGACATACCGGGTAGAGTTCGAAGAGTGCTGATCGGTACGCGAGCGGACGAGGCAGTGGTTAAGCTCCTCGACAAGGTTATGAGCCCGGACATTGCCATGGTTCGGATGAAATTGGTCCATGGAAAGGTCGAAGTTGCAACCGGCGATTTAATTCCTAGGACGCCGCGT
This sequence comes from Tahibacter sp., assembly GCF_032229445.1. Lineage (NCBI taxonomy): Bacteria > Pseudomonadati > Pseudomonadota > Gammaproteobacteria > Lysobacterales > Rhodanobacteraceae > Tahibacter > Tahibacter sp. The sequence goes on along the minus strand of NZ_JAVTWC010000047.1, from coordinate 65,957 downwards.
GCTGGATAGCTCTCGACAGAATTACGAACAATTACACAATGTAAGCACCACGTGCAATTCGCGTGTAACCGTGCGTGAAAAGCTCAGAATTACACGCGAACGGAATGCATCGGGCTGCAACGTGATTAGCAGCCAAGTCGCTGAAAAGAAAGGAGCTGTATAGCGGCGCAACGGGGTGCAACGAGGATGGAAAGGATTATGAGTCCTCGAGCTGAAAGCTCGCCCCCCCCCGATGCTTGGAGTTGTCCCGCGTGAGTGGTCTCCGCGATTCCCCAAAACGCTGTTATCAAGCTGTTACCGGATTGCCGAATCAAGGCCGATCAAATGTAACTTACTGATTTTATGGCGGCCCCGATACGATTCGAACGTACGACCTTCCCCTTAGGAGGGGGACGCTCTATCCAGCTGAGCTACGGGGCCTGAGGGTTGCTGTGCCGATGCTGCGTTGATTCCGTGCTTCTCACGAAGCGTGGCTTCGCATGAAGCCTACCCGACAGCATCGCGGCAATTCCGGCGCCGGATTCTGGCATGGAAGGTGGCTGGCCGGCGACAGGTGCGGGCTCCGGCCCACCTCACCGATGGAGTCGACGCATTCGCAGATCCGCACGGCAGCACTGGCTCGGGACGGCTCGCACCAACCGTAGGCAACGCCTGCATCCGCTGCCCGCGCTTGATCACGGGTCCCATCGCTGCCTCATGCGTCAGCGCCCCGGCGACTGCCGCGGCGGGGAGCCCGGCCGCAATGGCTGGGGTCGGCGGGACGAACCCGCCGGCAACGACCGGTTGCAATCTGGCCGCGTGGCCCGGCCTCGGCTAAGTGGCCCCGCATCCGCTAAGTGGCCCCGCATCCGCTACGTAGCCACGCATCGACAGCGCGACCCAGCATCCGGCGGCGCGGGAAACCGCCGACCCGCATGGCCCACCGCCCTCCCGGCGCACCCACCAAAATGGCCCCGCAACGGAACCAATTCAGCCCAACCCGTCAGGACCACCCACCGCAACGGCTCCCGAACCGGGCGACCGTGAAACGCGGTTGCTATAATCCGCGCCCTTTGCGCGGACTGCGTCGCCTGTTCTAGCGGCACGACGGTCGCGCCTCTCGCTTTCCTTGCAGCTTCCGGAGTCACCCATGTCGCAGCAGATCCTCAAGGCCCTTAACCTGGCCGAGATGAATTCGGGCACTTATCTCGGCAACGGCGAATGGTCGTCGACCAGCGATGCCGGCGTGCTGGAATCGATCAACCCGAGCAACAACGAAGTCATCGGCCGCGTGCACGCGAGTTCCGAAGCTGATTACGAAACCATCCTCAAGCGCGCGCAGGAAGCGTTCAAGACCTGGCGCACGACGCCGGCGCCGAAGCGCGGCGAAGCCATCCGTCTGTGCGGTGACGCGCTGCGCGCCCACAAGGATGCGCTGGGCTCGCTGGTCGCGCTGGAGATGGGCAAGATCAAGCCGGAAGGCGACGGCGAAGTGCAGGAAATGATCGACATCGCCGACTTCGCCGTCGGCCAGTCGCGCATGCTGTACGGCTACACCATGCACTCGGAGCGCCCGGGTCACCGCATGTATGAGCAGTGGCATCCGCTGGGCATCGTCGGCGTGATCTCGGCGTTCAATTTCCCGGTCGCGGTGTGGGCGTGGAATTCGTTCCTGTCGGCGATCTGCGGCAACATCACGATCTGGAAGCCGTCGCCGAAGACGCCGCTGTCGGCGATCGCCTCGATGCAGATCTGCAACGCCGCGCTCAAGGCCGGCGGCTTCCCGGACATCTTCTTCCTGTTCAACGACGCGCGCACCGAACTCGCGCAGCGGTTCGTCGACGACCACCGCATTCCGCTGATCAGCTTCACCGGTTCGACTCCGGTCGGCCGCCTCGTCGGCGAGCGCGTCGCCCAGCGCATGGGCCGTTCGCTGCTGGAACTGGGTGGCAACAATGCAATCATCGTGGACGAAACCGCCGACCTGAAGATCGCGATCCCGGGCATCGTGTTCGGCGCGGTCGGCACGGCCGGCCAGCGCTGCACGTCCACGCGCCGCCTGTTCGTACATGAGTCGATCTTCGACGGCGTGCTCACGACGCTGGTCCGCGCCTACAAGCAGGTCGAAAGCAAGATCGGCGATCCGACCGAACCGACCACGCTGATGGGTCCGCTGACCGACAAGGCCTCGGTGCAGCGCTTCCTCGGCGCGATCGAGAAGGCCAAGGCGGCCGGCGGCAAGGTCGAGACCGGCGGCGCGGCACTGACCGATCGCCCGGGCAACTTCGTGCTGCCGACCATCATCACCGGCCTGAAGAACAGCGACGAGGTCGTGCAGAGCGAAACCTTCGCGCCGATCCTCTACGTGATGCCGTTCAAGACCATCGACGAGGCGCTGGGCTACCAGAACGGCGTGCCGCAGGGCCTGTCGTCGTCGATCTTCACGCAGAACGTCAAGACGGCCGAAGCGTTCCTGTCGGCCTCCGGCTCGGACTGCGGCATCGCCAACGTCAACATCGGCACGTCGGGTGCGGAAATCGGCGGCGCGTTCGGCGGCGAGAAGGAAACCGGCGGCGGCCGCGAGTCCGGCTCGGATGCCTGGAAGGCCTACATGCGCCGCCAGACCAACACGATCAATTACTCCGATGCGCTGCCGCTGGCCCAGGGCATCAAGTTCGAGTTCTGAACAAATTGCTTCTGTAACACTGTTTGACAACAGCAAAACGAAGAACCCTCGCGGCCGGCTTGCCACTCATCGCAGCCGGCCGCGCGGGTCGCCCTGGGGCAGTGCTGTCACGACGCGGGCCAGCGCCTCTCGTCACAACTTCCGGGACAAATCGGGCACTTGCGTGTCAGGGCAGGTCCGAAATCCCCTGTCGCTATTTGCCGGTTTCCGACCGCTTGAGCTCGGCCTTTTCTGAAGATTGTTACGCAACTGTTTCGCCTGTAAGCGTTTTTTCAACGCTGGCACGACTTTTGATGACACGACACGAACGCCGGTACTGATTAGTATCGGTTTCGGCGTGCGGTTTAGACCGTCGGGTGTTCAGGCAAACGCGCGGCTCGACCGTCCGCACAGGGGATTTTCCGGCGACAACCAGCAGCGGAGCCACCGCAATGGCTCCCAGGGGGACTGCGCGTGCAACGGCAATATGTGACGCAATTCACGAAATTTGGTTTGGCAGCACTGCTTTCGCTGGCTGCCAGCTCGGCCTTCGCCAATATCACCGGCACGGTATTCCGCGATTACGACGCGGACGGTGTGATCGACACGGGCGAGCCCGGACTCGGCGGGATCACCGTCACCGCGTACGACGCCGCCGGCACCAGCGTCGCCACGGCGACGACCTTCGACCAGTCCTGCTCGGCCGCCGCGACGCCGGTTGCCGCCTGCACCGCCGCGAACACGCCGGCCCTGGGCAGCTACACGCTCGTCATCGCCAGCGGCGGACCGTTCCGCGTCGAGTTCACCGGCGAGACCGGCGCGTTCGCGACGGCCGCCTTCGGCAGCGCGAACCCGACGTCGGTTCAGTTCGTCGCGACCAGCACCGCCACGGCCAACGCCGGCTTCAACAACCCGGCGCAGTACTGCGCCGGACCGACGCCACCGTCGGTCGTTGCCGGCTTCTTCGCCTTCGGCAACCAGACGCCGGGACTGACCACGCTGTTCGGCTTCGACTACGACGCGCGCGGCATCGACCATGACGCCGACCCGGTCGCCGCCGGCGTGCAGGCGCAACGCAGCTACGGCCTGTCGGACCAGACCGGCGCGATCTACGGCATCGCCTATCAGCGGCGCACGCGCAGCCTGTTTTCTGCCACCTACATGCACCGCGGCTCGCCGCTGGGCAGCACGGCGGATACCGGCACGATCTACCTGTCGTCCAACGTCGCGCGCGGCACGACCAACATCAACGCGGCGCCGTTCATCACGGTCAACGGCCTGGCCGGCATCGACACCGGCGCCAACTCGCACCCGGCCGGCACCGACTGGAACCTCGATGCGGCGACCTACGGCGTCGTCGGCAAGCGCGGCCTCGGCGATCTCGAAATCTCCGAAGACGGTCTGACCCTCTACACCATCAACCTGTTCCAGCGCGAACTGCTGGTGTTGCCGATCGGCACGGGACCGACCGCGCCGACGGCCGCGCAGATCGTGCGCGTGCCGGTGCCGGTGCCGGCGAGCTGCAGCGGCGCGGTGCCCAGCGCCGCCGCACCGAGCACCGACGACATCCGTCCATTCGCGACCAAGTACTTCGACGGCACGCTGTACGTCGGCATGGTCTGCACCGCGCAGAGCATGCGCGCCGCCGGCGCGACGCTAGACAACGCCAAGCTCGCGATGCGCGCCTATGTCTACGCAATGAACCCGGCGACCAATACCTTCGCCGCGACGCCGATCATCGAGTTTCCGCTCAACTACCCGCGCCGGTTCCTCAACAACGGCATCGGCACGGCCACGACCGACGGCGAATGGAATCCCTGGAACGACACCTTCCAACCGGCCGATGCGCCGGGCTCGGCGAATTTCTGGCTTTATCCACAACCGATCTTCACGGATCTCGAGTTCGACGCGCAGGGACGCATGGCGATCGGCCTGCGCGACCGCCTCGGCGACCAGGCCTACGACACCGCCGACATCGGCCCGCTCGGCAACCAGAACGACGGCACGCGCCAGGGCGGCGACCTGCTGCTGGCCTGCCGCAACGGTGCGGGCGGCAGCTGGGTACTCGAGAATGCCGGCGCCTGCGGCACGAGCACGACCTCCGATCCGAACAGCACCGGCGCCGGCACCAACATCAATTCCGGCCCGGGCAACCGCGAGTTCTACTGGGAGGAGTACTACGATTTCGACTTCAACCCGGACTTCCATCGCGAGACCGCGATGGGTTCGCTGCTGTGGCGGCCGGGCAGCGGCAACTTCATGTCCACCGTGTACGACGTCGACGGCACCTTCAACGCCGGCGTGCGCGTCTACAGCAATACCAACGGATCGAACGTGCGCTTTGCCGGCAACATACGGCATGAGTTCCGCCTCTACGAGGACGGCACCTCCACGTTCGGCAAGGCCGGCGGCATCGGCGACATCGAGATCCTCTGCGAAGACCCGCCGGTGGAACTCGGCAACCGCGTCTGGCGCGACAGCAACCGCAACGGCCGGCAGGATCCGGGCGAACCGGCGATCGCCGGCGTCGTCGTCAATCTCTACACGGCGGCCGGCGCACTGCTTGGCACGTCGACGACGGATGCAACCGGCCACTTCCTGTTCCTGTTCTCGATCGGCGCGACCGACCCGAGCACGGCCGACAACACCGTCATCCAGCCCAATCCCTACGGCACCAGCGTCACTGTGCTCGTGGCGCCGTCGAACTTCAACGCGGGCGGCCCGCTCGCAGGCTTCACGCGCACCGTGGCCAACACCGGCGGCGTGATCCGCGATTCCAACGGCGTGGCCGTAACAGTGGGCGGCGGCGGACCCAGCGGCACGGGCTTCGTGGCAACCGTCGGCCAGCCCGGCCGCAACGACCACACGATCGACTTCGGCTTCGGCCTGCTCGACCTGGGCGACCTGCCGGATATGGGCGCCGGCAGCGGCGTCGGCAACTATTCCACCCTGCTCGCCGACAACGGCGCCGCGCACGGCATTATCCCGGGCCTGCAGATGGGCGCCACGGTCGACGGCGAAGCCGACGGCCAGCCGAACGCCGCGGCCAGCGGCGACGACACGGCCGGCGCACCGGACGACGAGGACGGCGTCACGGTGGCTGACCTGAGCCTGCGCGTGGCGGCCGCGCCGACCGTGCGCGTCAACGCGACCAATACCAGCGGCGCGGCGGCACAGCTCTGCGGCTTCATTGATTTCAACGGCGACGGCGATTTCCTGGATGCGGGCGAAAGCGCCGCGGCCGTGGCCGTGCCGAACGGGTCCAACAACGTCCAGTTCAATCTCGTGTTCGGCACGGTGCCGGCCGGTTCGGCCGCGGCGAGCTATGCGCGCTTCCGCCTCAGCGACACCATCGCCGCGTGCAGCGCGGTCGGCACGGTCGGCAACGGCGAGGTCGAGGACTATCCGGTCGGCATCACCGCGCTGGACTTCGGCGACCTGCCCGACGCGGCCGCCGGTACCGGCGTGGGCAACTACAACACGCAGGAAGCCGACGCCGGTGCGCGTCATCCCATCGTCGCCGGGCTGTTCCTCGGCGCGAGCGTCGATGCGGAAGCGAACGGCCAGCAGAACCTGGCCGCGAGCGGCGACGACATCGCCGGCGTGCCCGACGACGAGGACGGCGTCACCACGGCCGACCTGCAGTTCGTCGCCGGCTCGCCAGCCACCGTACGCGTCAACGCGACGAACCTCGGCGCCACGGCCGCGTCGCTGTGCGGCTTCGTCGACTTCAACGGCGACGGCGATTTCGCCGACGCGAACGAAGCGGCACCCGGTCTGACCGTCGCCGCCGGCACGAACAACGTGCAGTTCACGCTCAACTTCGGTACCGCACCGGCCGGTGCCGCCAGCACCTATGCGCGCTTCCGCCTGGCCACCCCGACCGGCGCCTGCACGCCGAACGGACTGGGCGGCAATGGCGAGGTCGAGGACTATCCGGCCGGCGTGATTCCGGCCGACCTCGGCGATCTGCCTGACACCAGCGCCGGCATCGGCGCGGCCAACTATTCCACGCTTATCGCCAACGGCGGCCCGCGCCATCCGCGCACCGCAACGGCACCGCGCCTCGGCGCCACCGTCGACGCCGAAGCGGACGGCCAACCCAACCTCGCGGCGACCGGCGACGGCGCCGACGAAGACGGGGTCACGATCGGCACGCTGCTGGTCGGGGCCAACGCCACGATCGGCGCGATCGCCAGCAATCCGGGCGCCGGCGTGGCGCAGCTCTGCGGCTTCCTTGACTTCAACGGCGACGGCGACTTCGCCGATGCCGGCGAAACCGCGCCGCCCGTGAACGTGGCGGCCGGCACCGTCGGCGGCAGCTTCAACCTCAACTTCGGCACCGTGCCCGTCGGCGCCGCCACATCGACCTATGCGCGCTTCCGCATCAGCAGCGGCATCGCCGCGTGCACGCCGGATGGCCTCGCGGTCGATGGCGAGGTCGAGGACTACGCGGTCGCGATCGGCACGCTGGATCTCGGCGACCTGCCCGACCCGGCCTATCCGACCCTGGTCGCCAGCAATGGCGCGCGCCATCCGATCGTGACCGGCCTGCGTATCGGCGCGGACATCGACGCCGAAAGCAACGGCCAGCCCAACGCCGGCGCGAACGGCGACGACGCCAACGGCACACCGGACGACGAAGACGGCGTGACCATCACCGATCTGAGCCTCGTCGGCGGCAGCGGCGCGAGCGTGCGCGTCAACGCGACCAACACCACCGGCGGCGCCGCGCAGCTCTGCGGCTTCATCGACTTCAACGGCGACGGCGACCTCAACGACGCCGGCGAAGCCGCGCCCGCCGCCGCCGTTCCGAACGGCAGCAACAATGTGCAGTTCACGCTCAACTTTGGCATCGTTCCGACCGGCTTCTCCGGCAGCACGTATGCACGCTTCCGCCTCAGCACTGATGCCGGCGCCTGCGTACCGACCGGACTGGCGACGAACGGCGAGGTCGAGGACTACACGGCCAGCATCGGCCTGCTCGACTTCGGTGATCTGCCCGACACGGCGGCCGGCAGTGGAGTCGGAAACTATTCCACATTGCTGGCAGACAACGGCCCGCGCCATCCGATCGTCGCCGGCCTGCGCATCGGCGCGAACGAGGACGGCGAAGCCGACGGCCAGCCCAGCGTGGGTGCCAACGGCGACGACGGCAGCGGCGTCCCGGACGATGAGGACGGCGTCGTCGTAGGCGATCTCAGTCTCGTCGGCGGCAGCCCAGCCAACGTGCGCGTCAACGCGACCAACACCACCGGCGCGGCGGCACAGCTCTGCGGCTTCATCGACTTCAACGGCGACGGCGACTTCAACGACGCCGGCGAAACCGCACCGGCGCTGGCCGTGGCCACGGGATCGAACAACGTGCAGTTCACGCTCGCGTTCGGCACCGTGCCCGGCACCGCCGCCACCAGCACGTATTCGCGCTTCCGCCTGAGCACCGACACCGGCGCGTGCAGCCCGGTGGGCGCCGCGCCCGATGGCGAGGTCGAGGACAATCCGATCGGCATCAGCCAGACCGACTTCGGCGACCTGCCCGACACGGGCGCCGGCAACGGCGCTGGCAACTACGCCACGCTGCTGTCGGACAACGGTCCGCGTCATCCGATCGTCGCCGGCCTGCAGCTCGGTGCAAACGAAGACGGCGAAGCCGACGGCCAGCAAAGCGCCGCCGCGAACGGCGACGACGCGGCCGGAACGCCCGACGACGAGGACGGCGTCAACACCGCCGATCTCGCGCTGACCGCGGGCACCCCGGCGAACGTGCGCGTCACCGCGACGAATACGCTCGCGGGCGCGGCACAGCTCTGCGGCTTCATCGACTTCAACGCCGACGGCGATTTCGCCGATGCCGGCGAGACCGCTCCCGCGGTCAGCGTGCCGGCCGGCTCGAACGCCGCGCCGTTCACGCTCGCCTTCGGCACGGTGCCGACGGGCGTGGCGACCAGTTCGTTCGCGCGCTTCCGCCTGAGCACTGATGCCGGCGCGTGCAGCCCGACCGGCGCGGCCACCGATGGCGAAGTGGAGGACTATCCGGTCAGCGCCGGCCTGCTCGACTTCGGCGACCTGCCCGATACCGCGGCCGGAACCGGCGTGGGCAACTACGCCACGCTGCTGGCCGACGACGGTCCGCGTCATCCGATCGTCGCCGGCCTGCGCCTGGGTGCGGACGAGGACGGCGAAGCCGAAGGCCAGCCGTCCACGAACGCCGACGGCGATGACGCCAACGGCGTGCCCGACGACGAGGACGGCGTGACCATCGCCGATCTCACGCTGACCGGCGGCAGCCTGGCGAACGTGCGCGTCAACGCGACCAACACCAGCGGCACCGCGGCACAGCTCTGCGGCTTCATCGACTTCAACGGCGACGGCGATTTCGCCGACGCCGGTGAATCCGCACCCGCCGTCGCCGTCGCCGCGGGCTCGAACAACGTGCAGTTCAGCGTCGCCTTCGGCACCGTGCCGACGAGCGCGGTCAGCAGCACGTATGCGCGCTTCCGCCTGAGCACCGATGCCACGGCGTGTACCGCGACCGGCATCGCCGCGAACGGTGAAGTCGAGGACTACGCCGTCAGCATCGGCCAGGTCGACTACGGCGACCTGCCCGACACCAGCGCCGGCAGCGGCGTGGGCAACTACGCCACCTTGCTGTCCGACAACGGCCCGCGCCATCCCATCGTCAGCGGCCTGCGCCTGGGCGCGAACGAGGACGGCGATGCGGACGGCCAGCCCGGCGTCGGCGCGAACGGCGACGACACCAACGGCACGCCCGATGACGAGGACGGCGTCACGCTCGCCGATCTCGCCCTCGTCGGCGGCACGCCGGCCAACGTGCGCGTCAACGCGACCAACACGACCGGCACGGCGGCGCAGCTCTGCGGCTTCATCGATTTCAACGGCGACGGCGACTTTGCCGACGCCGGCGAAACCGCCACCGCGGCCAGCGTGGCCACCGGCAGCAACGACGTGCAGTTCACGCTCAACTTCGGCACGGTGCCGGTCGGCGCAGCGGCGAGTTCCTACGCCCGCTTCCGCCTGAGCACCGACACGGGCGCGTGCAGCGCGAACGGCGCGGCTACCGACGGCGAAGTCGAGGACTATCCGGTCAGCGTCGGCCTGCTCGATTTCGGCGACCTGCCCGACACGGGCCCGGGTAGTGGAACTGGCAACTATTCCACCGTGCTCGCCGACAACGGACCACGCCATCCGATCGTGACCGGCCTGTTCCTCGGCGCGACCGAGGATGGCGAGGCCGACGGCCAGCCCAACGTGGCCGCCAACGGCGACGGCGCGGACGAAGACGGCGTCACGCTGGCGGACCTGAACCTGACCGCCGGCACCGCTGCGACGATCCGCGTCAACGCGACCAACACCACCGGCAGCGCCGCGCAGATCTGCGCCTTCGTCGACTTCAACGGCAACGGCAGCTTCGCCGATGCGGGCGAGACGGCGAGTGTCGCGGTGCCGACAGGCTCGACCAACGTGCAGTTCAGTCCCGGCTTCACGGTGCCGGCGAATGCCGTCACGGCGAGCTATGCGCGGTTCCGCCTGAGTACCGACGCCGGCGCCTGCACGCCGCTGGGCCAGGCCACGGACGGCGAGGTCGAGGACTATCCGGTCGGCATCACCCTGATCGACTTCGGCGATCTGCCGGACACGGGAGTGGGCAGTGGAACAGGCAACTATTCCACATTGCTTGCCGACAACGGTGCGCGCCACCCGATCGTGGCGAACCTCGCCATGGGTGCGGGCGTCGATGCGGAAGCCAACGGCCAGCCGACCGCGGGCGCCAATGGCGACGATGCCAACGGCACGCCGGATGACGAGGACGGCGTGAACACTGCCGACCTCGCGCTGCAGCGCGGCGTGGCGCCGGCCGTCCGCGTGACCGCCACCAACGGCACCGGCGCGGCCGCACTGCTGTGCGGCTATCTCGACTACAACGCCGACGGCGATTTCGCCGATGCGGGCGAAGCCGCACAGGCCGCCGTGCCCAACGGCAGCACCGCAGCCCTGTTCACGCTGAACTTCGGCACGGTGCCGAACAGCGCAGCCGCGGCGAGCTACGCGCGCTTCCGCCTGAGCACCGATGCGGTCTGCAGTCCGGCCGGACCGGCCGCGAACGGCGAAGTCGAGGACTATCCGATCACCAGCGGCGCCGGCGTGCTGAGCCTCGGCAACCTGGTCTGGAACGACCGCAACAACAACGGCCTCGTCGATGGCGGCGAGAACGGCATCAGCACCGTGACCGTGGTGCTCTATCGCGACAGCGACAACAACGGCACGCCCGATGGCGCCGCGATCGCGACCACGAGCACCGACGGCAACGGCAATTACCTGTTTGCCGCGCTCGATCCCGACACCTACCTCGTCGAGATCACGCCACCCGCCGGCTATCGCACCAGCACGGGCTCGGGCCTGCCGCCGTACCTGCCGACCGGCACCTACGAGCCCGCGCCGGATCCGGACAACGACGTCAACAACGACGACAACGGCACGCTGCAGGGCGCGGTCATCCGCTCGGCACCGGTCACGCTCAGTGTCGGCGGCGAGCCGGTCAACGACGGCGACGCCGATGCGAACAGCAACCTCAGCGTCGACTTCGGCCTGGTCGGCAATTTCGACCTCGCGCTGCGCAAGTCGCTGACCGCCGGCCAGCCCGGACCGTTCCTCATCGGCCAGGACGTGAGCTTTGACATCACCGTGTTTAACCAGGGTGCGATCCAGGCCACGACCATCGTCGTCAACGACTACATCCCGGCCGGCTTCGCGCTGAGCCCGAGCGAGACCAACTGGACCAGCGTCAGCCCGACGCTCGCGACACGCACGATCGCGGGTCCGCTCGCGCCGGGCGCATCGACCGTCGTCACGATCCTGCTGCGCATCCAGTCCGGTGCGGTGTCGCCGCTGGTCAACCGGGCCGAGATCGGCTCGGCCGACGACGACGGCAATGCCGGCACGCCGCCGCCGATCGACGTCGATTCGACGCCGGACGGCAATCCGAACAACGATGCGGGCGGCGCGCCGGGCACACCGTCCGACGATGCGACCGGCGGCAACGGCACGGGCACGCCGGGCGGTACCGATCCGGCCACCGACGAGGACGACGCCGATCCGGCGCAGGTCACGTTCGGCGGCGGCTTCGATCTCGCCCTGCGCAAGATCGTCAGCGCCGGCCAGCCGGGTCCGTTCGCCCCGGGCCAGGACATCCGCTTCGACATCGAGGTGTTCAACCAGGGCAGCCTGCAGGCCACGACCATCGTCGTGAACGACTACATCCCGGCCGGATTCGCGCTGAGCCCGAGCGAGACCAACTGGACCAGCGTCAGCCCCACGCTCGCAACACGCACGATCGCGGGTCCGCTCGCGCCGGGCGCATCGACCGTGGTCACGATCCTGCTGCGCATCCAGCCGGCTGCGGTGTCGCCACTGGTCAACCGCGCCGAGATCGGCTCGGCCGACGATGACGGCAATTCATCGACGCCGCCGCCGACCGACATCGACTCCACGCCGGACGGCAATCCGGGCAACGACGCCGGCGGTGCCGCGGGCACGCCGTCCGACGACGCCATCGGCGGCAACGGCACGGGTACGCCGGGCGGCACCGATCCGGTCACCGACGAAGACGATGCCGACCCGGCCGAAGTCAGCTTCGGCACCGGCTTCGATCTGGCCCTGCGCAAGCGCGTCAGCGCCGGCCAGCCGGGTCCGTTCGCGGCAGGCCAGGACGTCAGCTTCGACATCGAGGTCTTCAACCAGGGCACGGTCCAGGCCACGACCATGGTGATCAACGATTACATCCCGGCCGGTTTCGAACTGAGCCCGACCGAGCTGAACTGGAGCCCGGTCAGCGCCAGCCTGGCCACGCGCACGATCAGCGGTCCGCTGCTGCCGGGTGCGAGCACGGTCGTGACGATCACGCTGCGCATCCTGCCCGGCGCGGTCTCGCCGCTGGTCAACCGTGCCGAAATCGGCTCGGCCGACGACGACGGCGATTCGCAGACGCCGCCGCCGACCGACATCGACTCGACGCCGGACGGCAACCCGGGCAATGACGCCGGCGGCGCCGCGGGCACACCGTCCGACGACGCCATCGGCGGCAACGGCACGGGCACGCCCGGCGGCACGGATCCGGCCACCGACGAAGACGATGCCGATCCGGCGCAGATCGTGCTCGGCCCGCCCGGCGTCACCTCGCCGCTCGGCGTGGCCAAGCAGGCGCAGGTGCTGTCGCTCAGCGAAGGCGGCGCCTATGGCGGCGGCGGCACGCCGAACACGGCGCAACTGGCCTACGTCATCCTGCTGCGCAACTACGGCACGCAGCCGGTCGACAACCTGCAGGTGGTCGAGAACCTCGTCAGCACCTTCGGCGCGGGTTCGACCTGGAGCGTGGTCAGCGTGACGGCACCGACGCTGAGCCTCAACCCGGCCTACGACGGCCGCACCAGCACCAGCCTGCTCACCGGCACCGACACGCTTGCGGCCGGCGCGACGACGACGATCCGCCTCGTGGTCAACGTGCAGTTCACCGCCGGCCTGACCTACGTCAACCAGGTCGTCGGCAGCGGTTTCGTCGCCTCGGTCGCGGTATCGGATCTGTCCCATGACGGCACCGATCCGGCGCCGGGCGGCAATCCCAACACCGACAACACGCCAACCGGCGTGCGCCTCGGCACGCAGTCGGTGCCGGCGCTGTCGACGTGGTCGTTGGGACTGCTGCTGCTGGGTCTTGGGCTGATCGCCGCGCGGCAATCGCGGCGCCTGCGTGTACATGTGCGGGCGTGATCCGGAAACCGGTGCCGTCGCGTTCGCGCGGCGGCACCTTTACCGTGCGGCTCCTCGCTTGACGCGAGGGGCCGTCGGGTTCGCGACGTGCTCGCCGGACCTCGACGGCACCGGCCTGCGCAAGGCCGCGCCTGAGCGAATCTGCACAGTGCGCATTTTGATAAAAAAAGTATTTCTTTCCGTGGCTGCGACCTGCAGCTTCGCCGCAGGCGCGCAGTCGCTGCCGCCGCTGGTCTTCGTCGAACGGCAGATCCCTCCCGACGGCAACGCCGCATGGACCACGACCCGCGCGCTGCCGGGCGTCGGCACGTATGCGCGCACACGCCCGGCCGGACCGGCACGCCTGCGCGTACGCGAAAGCGACGGCAGCCTGCGCACCCTGCTCGACGGCACCGCGCCGGACGCTCCGCTGATCGACATGGCCGGACCCAGCGTCAGCTGGGACGGTACGCATATCGCCTTTGCCGGCCTGCCACCGGGCAACTGGAATACGGCGCCGTCGGCGCATCCGGGCGCGTGGCGCATCTACCAGATCCATGCCAACGGCAGCGGCTTGCGCGCGATCACGCACAGCGATATCGCCGCCGACTATTCCCAGTTCGGCGCCGGCCCTTCGCCGTGGCCTTACGACGACTACGACCCGACCTACCTGCCCGACGGCCGCCTCGTCTTCGCCTCGACCCGCTGGCCGGCGTTCGCCCAGTTCGCCGACCAGCGCGCGTCGAACCTCTGGATCGTCGACGTCAACGGCAACGGCCTGCACCGCATCACGAGCGAACGCAACGGCGCCGACCGTCCACTGGTCGACCCGGTCAGCGGCAAGATCGTCTACTTCCGCTGGTGGCGTAACCAGCGCCTGCCGGAAGCACGCATGGACGACGCGCTGCTCATCGACGGCCAGCCCCAGCTCGGCTGGCTGCGGCATCAGGGACTCGCCACGCAAGGCGCGGTGCCGGCGCGCAACAGCTGGCAGATCGTCAGCGTCAATCCCGACGGCGCCGAGCTCGTCCTGTTCGGTGGCAAGCCCGATTCGGATGACGACGGCTTCGGCTACGGCGGCGGCTTCGGCGCCAACGGCACGCTGTACGCGAACTATTTTCCGGCACTGGATCTCGCCGCCGCCGCCGGCTTCGGCGGCATTCGCGCCTACGCGCGCGGCGCGACGCGCGGCAGCGCGCAGTCCGGCGTGACGCGGCGCGACCCGGCGCTGCGCCTGCCCGGCACGCCGGAAGCGGCACAGCTGTACCAGGGACCGTATACGACCGACGCCGAAGTGCTGGCCGACGGGCGGATCGTCTTCGCACGCGCCGCCGACACGGGCCAGGACTACGGCCTGTGGGTCGCCACGCCAGGCGGCACTGCGCAGCTCGTGCACGACAATCCGGGCACCGCGGAACTGCGCCCGCGCGTGCTAGCCGCGCGCACGCCGCCACCGGTGCTGCCCGACATCTATCGCGATGCGCCGCAACTCGCACCGTATCCGCATTTCCTGCCACCGCCCAATGGCACCGCGCCACGCGACGGCAGCTTCGTGTTCGACGCGCGCAACGTGTATGCGAATGCCGCGGTCGACGTCGACATTGCCAGCGCACCCGCGGTGGGCAGCGCCGCGAGCATCCGCTTCTACGCCGACTACCAGCGCACCGCGCTCGGTACCTTCCCGTCGCTCGACTGGCCGGTATTCCTCGGCGAGCAGGCCATTTCCGCGGCGGGCCGCGTCAGCGCGAACGCACCCGCCTTCCTGCCCTTGTTCGAACAGCTGCGCAGCGCGGCGAGCGCCGGCTACGAGGTGCCACGCACCGGCTGGCCGCGCGGCAACGGCCGCGCCCACGTGGCCGGCATGAACCACGACCGCGCCGGCGTCGCCGCGCTGTGCAGCGGCTGTCATGCGGGCCATACGCTGATTCCGGTGCCGAGCGAAACCGACGCGCCGTGGTCGAACCTCGCGCCCGGCGCGCGCCTGCACGCGAGCACCGCAAGGCCTGGCGCGAACCGCGACGGCCTCGTCGATCGCAAGGTATTCCTCGGCCCGATCCGCGCGTACTGGACCTCGGCGCCGGGCCAGGTCAGCGGCCAGTGGGTCGAACTCGAATTCCCCGTCTCCGTCGCCGTGCGCCGCGTGCGCCTGTACAACCCGCGCCCCGGCGACGAAGCCAACAGCAGCCTGCAGGTGACCTCGACGCGCGTGACCCTGCGCGACGCGAACGGCGGCGTGCTCGACACGCGCACCACGGGCAGCCTGCTGCTGTTCGGCACCGACGTCGGTTTCGCCGATGTCGCCACGCGCCGCGTGCGCGTGGAAATCCTCGGGGTCACGGGCACCTTCGACGGCGCGGCGGCGGCCGGGCTGGCCGAGGTCGAAGTCATCGCCAAGGGCCTGGCCATCGACATGGCGCCGGAAGACCGCCTGTTCCGCGACGCGTTCGAGCGGCCTGTTCCGTGAAGTGCCCTCTTCTCCGGCATGCAAACCCCATCCCCACCCAACCGACCACGCCACACAGAACGCTGCTCCAGAAACTACCGTCCAAACGAATACCCGTCGCCGCACGCGTGCGGATTCTGGCGTCGTTTCCATGGCACGATGCGCGCCCCCGCGCCACCATCCTGTCCGCATGTATCAGCTCGCCCGCCCGTTCCTGTTCTGTCTCGACGCCGAGAAGGCGCACGACCTCGGCCTCAAGGCCATGGAACTGGCCTACCGCACGGGCACCAACCCGCTGCTCGCCTCGCGACCGGCGCCGCTGCCGACGGAATTCTGCGGCATCACGCTGCCGAACCCGGTAGGCCTGGCCGCCGGACTGGACAAGAACGCGGCGCATGTCGATGCGCTGGCCGCGCTCGGATTCGGTTTTGTCGAAGTCGGCACGACCACGCCGCGGCCACAGCCGGGCAACCCGAAGCCGCGCATGTTCCGCCTGCCCGAGCACGAGGCCATCATCAACCGCCTCGGCTTCAACAACGGCGGCGTGGAGGCACTCGTGAAGAATGCCGAGGCGGCACGCTACAGCGGCGTGCTCGGCATCAACATCGGCAAGAACAAGGACACGCCGAACGAGAACGCGGTCGACGACTACATTTTTTGCCTCGAACGCGTCTACGCACGGGCCAGCTACGTCACGGTCAACATCTCCTCGCCGAATACCCAGGGCCTGCGCGACCTGCAGGAAGAGGAAACGCTCAAGCGTTTCATCGGCACCTTGCGCGAACGCCAGGAACAGCTCGCCGCGCAGCACGGCGTGCGCAAGCCCATGCTGCTGAAGATCGCGCCGGATCTCGGCGAGGGCGAACTCGACGCGATCGCCGACGTGCTGCTCGCCACGCGCACCGACGGGCTGATTTGCACCAACACCACCATCGCGCGCGACGCCGTCGCCGGCCATGCGCATGCGAAGGAAGCCGGCGGGCTGTCGGGACGTCCGGTGTTCGCGCGCTCGACCGCGGTGCTGCGTGGCATGGCGCAACGGCTCGGCGGCCGCGTGCCGCTGATCGGCGTCGGCGGCATCCTCGACGCTGCCGACGCGGCGGCGAAGATCGACGCCGGTGCGACGGCGGTGCAGGTCTACAGCGGACTGGTCTATCGCGGCCCGGCGCTGATCGGCGCCTGCGTGGACGCGCTGCGCGCCCGCGCGGCATCGCATCCGTGAGCGACTTCCGCATCGCCCCGGCGCGCCTGGACGGCAACGGCTACAGCATTCTGGAGGACGCCTCGCTGGCCGGGCGCAACACGTTTCGCGTGGACGCGCGCGCGGCGCTGCTGGTCGACGTGCGCGACACGGCGGCGCTGGCCGACGTGTTCGCGTTCCCGCTGCTGGCCAGTGTGCCGCTGCTGGTACTCGGCGAAGGCAGCAACCTGCTGCTGACGCGCGACGTGGCCGGCGCGGTGCTGACCCTGTCCACGCGCGGCATCGCGATCGTCGCCGAACCCGGCGCCGAGGCGATCGTGCGTGCCGAGGCCGGCGAGAACTGGAACGACCTGGTGCACTGGACTATTGGCCACGGCCTGGCCGGCCTGGAAAACCTGGCCCTGATCCCGGGCACGGTCGGCGCCGCGCCGATCCAGAACATCGGTGCCTACGGGGTCGAGCTCAGCGAGTTCGTCCACGCGGTCGAAGCCTGGGACCGGACGGCGAAAGCGCCCGTCCGCTTCGACGCAGCCGCCTGCGCCTTCGCCTATCGCGATTCGCTGTTCAAGCGCGAACCCGGGCGGTATCTCGTGACCGCGCTGCAACTGCGCCTGTCGCGCGCACCGGCGCTGCGCCTGGATTACGCCGGCGTGCGCGAAGAACTGGCCGCCATGAAGGTCGCACAGCCGACGCCGGGCCTCGTCGCCGAGGCGATCTCGCGCCTGCGCCGGCGCAAGCTGCCCGACCCGGCCGTGATCGGCAACGCCGGCAGCTTCTTCAAGAACCCGATCGTGGACGCGGACACCGCGGCCGCACTCAAGTCAACGCATGAGCAGTTGCCGCTGTGGCCGCTGCCCGATGGCCGCTGCAAGCTGTCGGCGGCCTGGCTGATCGAGCAGGCCGGCTTCAAGGGCGTCCGCGACGGCGATGCCGGCATCGCCGCGCAGCACGCGCTGGTGCTGGTCAACCACGGACGCGCCAGCGGCGCGCAACTGTGGGCGCTCGCACAGCGGGTGCAGGCAGGGGTTGCCGAGCGCTTCGGCGTGGCGCTCGATGCGGAGCCGCGGATCGTCTGACGGCCCGTCGCCACCGCCCGTCTACGACTCTGGTCGATTTGGGACCGTTTTCACGGCATTCGCTCACATTCGGTTTAGCCTTCCCGAATTCCGTCCCCGTTCCTGGAATTCCCATGGCCAGCGTATTTGCGAGCCAGGTCGTCTCCCGACGCCAGCTGATCCAATCCCTGGCCGGCGCGATCGGCGCCATCGATCCGGTTGCGATGCGCCGGCCCGGCAAACCTTCCGTACAGGCTCCCAAGGCGGCACCCGAGCCCAACCTCGCGATGCCACCGCCGACCGTGCGCTGGCTGCAGAAGGCGACATTCGGATACAACTTCTTCGACAACCTCGCGCTGGGGCAGCTGCCCGGCGCCACCGACGACGCGCGCTGGGCGAACTGGGTCGGCGCGCAACTCGATCCCGCCGCCATCAGCGACAGTGCCTGTGACTCGCGACTGGCCGGCGCCGGCTTCACGACGCTCGCCAAGACCCTGCCGCAGCTCTGGAGCCAGCACCGCGGCAGCACGGACTACGCCGTACGCATGCGCCCGGTAGCCGAGATCGAGTGCGCCACGACGATCCGTGCCATTTATTCCAAGCGCCAGCTGTTCGAAGTCATGACCGACTTCTGGCATGACCACTTCAGCACCTTCGGCTGGGACTACGACGCCGGCCCGCTGTTCGTGCACTACGACCGCGACGTGATCCGGCCGAACGTGTTCGGCAACTTCCGCACGATGCTCGAAGCGGTCGCCAAGTCCACCACGATGATGTACTACCTCGACCTGTACGCGAGTTCCGTCGCGGGTCCGAACGAGAACTTCGCGCGCGAACTCATCGAACTGCACACGTTGGGCGCGGAAAACTACGCCGGCGTGATGGATCCGACCGATCCGTCGCTGCCGGTCGGCGTCATCGGCGACGGCCAGACCGCGCGCCTGAAATACGTCGACGAGGACGTCTACGAATCCACGCGTGCGCTGACCGGCTGGACCCTCAAGAACGGTCACTGGCAATACCCGGCCGACAACGACGGCACCTTCGTGTTCCGCGACTCGGCCGACTGGCACGACCGCTTCACCAAGTACGTGCTCAACCGCCGCTTCGCGCCGGACCAGGGCCAGCAGGACGGCTTCAAGCTGTTCGACCTGCTCGCCTCGCATCCGGGCACGGCGAATTTCATCGCACGCAAGCTGTGCCGGCGCTTCATCGGCGACGATCCGCCGCAAAGCCTCGTGACAAGCATCGCGCAACTGTTCCAGAACACCTGGCAGGCACCCGATCAGCTCAGGCAGGTCACGCAGGCGATCCTGCTCAGCGCGGAGTTCAAGAACACCTGGGGCACCAAGATCAAGCGCCCGTTCAACGCGCTGGTCGGCGCCGTGCGCGCGACTTTCGGGGAGTTCGTGCCGACCCTGGCCACGTACGGAACCGAGTGGTCGACCAAGGACGAGATCAACTCGCGCGTGCAGCAGGCTGGCCAGCGCAAGTTCTACTGGCCGGCGCCGAACGGCTATCCGGACCGTAGCGCCGCCTGGGCCAGCACCGGCAGCCTCGCCATGACCTGGAAGATGCTCGTGCGCCTGACCGAGATCCGCCAGCAGGTCGGCTACGACAGCGCGCGGCCCAATGTGATCGATGTCGTCGGCGTCACGAACGCGACCTTTCCGGCCGCCTCGCGCACGGCGGCGAACATCGTCGGTTACTGGTGCGACGTCATCCTCGGCTTCCGTCCCGAGCCGGTCTACACCAAGGCACTCGACTTCCTGCGCCAGAACGCGACGCCGACCGAGGTGCTCGTGCTCAACGAGGCCTGGGCCGGCGGCACCAACCCGAATCTCAAGAATCACTACACCCAGTCGCGCCTGCGTTCCACCGTCGCGCTGATCCTGTGCAGCCCCGACGCCCTGCGCCGCTGAGGAGATCCCCATGTTCGATCGTCGCGATTTCCTCAAGAGCAGCGTCGCCGGCGGCGGCGCTCTGGCACTGGCCGGCGGCAGCAAGCTCGCCTTCGGCGCCACCGCGGCCAACAGCTACGACACGCTGGTCGTGGTCTATCTGCGCGGCGGCATGGACGCGCTGAGCCTGTTCTCGCCGGGCGGCAGCAACGCCAACCGCGCGGCGTACGAGAGCGCTCGACCGTCGCTCAAGATTCCGCTGAGCGGCACCGGCGCCGGGCTGGCGGTCAGCGCCGACCAGTGGCGCCTGCACCCGCGCGCGCCGCAACTGCGCGATCTCTACACCGGCGGCAAGATGGCCGTGGTGCTCGGCGCCGGCATGCCCGCGCCGGTCACGCGCAGCCATTTCGATGCCCAGGCCAATATGGAAGTCGGCCTCGCCGGCGTAGGCGGCGGCGTGGGCTGGCTCACGCGCGTGCTGGAAACGGCGAACCTGCCCGGCACGGTGCAGATCCCCGCAGTCAGCGCCGGCAGCATCACCGCCACCAGCCTGCTCGGTAGCACCGAGACCATCACGATGGGCAGCGGCTCGGATTTCCGCATCGACTCGGGCTCCTGGGCCTGGAACGTGGAACCGGACTTCCGCACCACCGCGCCCCCGGGCGCGCGCGGCATCTTCAGCATGCTGCCGGAGCTGTGGAGCGAAGCCGGCGCGTTCGAAGCCGCCGGACGCCAGACGCTGGATGCGCTCAACGTGATCAAGCCGATCGACTTCGGCGCCTACGCGCCGGCCAACGGCGCGGTCTACGACAGCGGCAGCGGATTCGCGCAGCAGCTCAAGATGCTGGCCCAGCTGATCAAGCGCGACGTGGGCCTGCGCGTGGCCACGATCGACCTCGGCGGCTGGGACACCCACGACGGCCAGGGCAACCCGGCCAACAGCTATGACTATTTCGGCAACAAGGTCGAAGAGCTGTCCAAGGGACTCGGCGCGTTCTATGCCGATCTCAACGGCAGTGGCGCGAGCAACTACGCCGGCACGACCAGCGTCGTGGTCATGAGCGAGTTCGGCCGTCGCGTGCGCGAGAACGACGACGGCGGCACCGACCACGGCTACGGCAGCGTGATGCTCGCCCTGGGCGGCTCGGTCAACGGCGGCCTGACTTATGGCAGCTTCGCCGGCCTCGCCACGGCGCAGCTGTTCGAAGGCGCCGACGTGATGGTCACGACCGACTACCGGCGCGTCATGTCCGAAGCGGTGATCCGCCGGCTGCGTAATCCCAATGTGTACTATGCATTCCCTGGGTATTCCGGCTACACGCCGCTGGGCATCTTCCAGGGCACCGATCTGCCGCCGTCCGGCAACGACCGCATCTTCGGCAACGGTTTCCAGTAGCGCCCGTCCGGCGCCGCGCCAGGCGCGCGGCTCGGCGCGATGGGGGAAATCGTGCTCCCGCGCTCGGCGGCGGCGCGCTGACGCTTGATTTTGCAGAAGAATCCAACGTAGCGGCAGGCAGGCACGAAGCAATAGCGCCATCGCGGCGCTCTGCTAAACTCAGCCTCCCGCCCTCCGGGCAAGTTGCCGCGACTGATGAGCGAGGACCACCCTAGTACGCCCGCCCACCGTTCCTGGTTCGAGCGTCTGAGCCAGGCCCTGTCGGGCGAGCCACGCAATATCGAGGAACTGCTCGACGAGCTGCGTCAGGCCCAGGCCAATGGCCTGCTTTCCAACGACACCCTGTCCATGGTCGAGGGCGCGATCGACGTCGCCGACCTCACCGTCTCCGATGTCATGGTGCCGCGCGGCCAGGTCGTTACGCTCGCGTCGGACGCGCCGTTCGCCGACAACCTTGCCATCGTCATCGAATCGGGCCATTCCCGCTTTCCGGTGCACGGCGACGAGAAGGACGAGATCCTCGGCATCCTCTTGGCCAAGGACCTGCTGCGCTGCCTCGCCGACGGCGTGCCGGCGGACATCAGCCAGTTGCTGCGCCCGGTCGCACTGATCCCGGCGTCGAAGAAACTCAATGTCCTGCTCAAGGAATTCCGCCTTTCGCACAACCACATGGCGATCGTGGTCGACGAATATGGCGGTGTGGCCGGACTCATCACGATCGAGGACGTGCTCGAACAGATCGTCGGCGACATCGACGACGAGCACGACGACGACGACGACGATGCCGACTCGCGGCAGATGACCGAGGTCGACGGCCAGTGGCTGGTCAACGCGCTGACGCCGATCGCGGAATTCAACGAACGTTTCGGCAGCGCCTTCCTCGACGAGGAATTCGACACGGTCGGCGGCATGGTCACGGCGGAGTTCGGCCACCTGCCGGAAGCCGGCGAGGAAATCACGCTCGGCGGCTTCAACTTCCACGTCAACAAGGCCGACGACCGCCGCGTCCACCAGTTCATCGTGCGCGTGCATGCGAACTGACAGCCGGCAGCAGCGCGGCCGGCTGTTGCTGGCCGGCCTGTTGCTGCTGCTGTTCGCTCACCTCGCCGTCGCGCAGGAACCGGCCGCCCACGACGAACCCGGCACCGAACTTCAGATATCGCTGTTGACCTTCGGCCCCGGCGCCGTCTACTGGGAACGCTTTGGCCACAACGCCATCGCGATCCGCGACCGGCGCAGCGGCGAAGCGGTCAGTTACAACTACGGCATCTTCGACTTCGAGGAAGAATCGTTCTTCCTCAATTTCCTGCGCGGCCACATGCGCTACACCATCGAGGCCACGCGGCTGGAGCAGGACCTCGCGTACTACCGCGACGAAGGCCGCGCGATACTCGAGCAGGAGCTGCACCTGACCCCGGCACAACGGTTGCGGTTGCGCGATTTCCTGCGCTGGAACCTGCACCCGGATAACGCCAGGTACCGCTACGAATACTTCACCTCGAACTGCTCGACGAAGGTACGCGACGCGCTCGACCACGCGCTCGGCGGCGCGATCCAGCGCAGCCTGGTCACCCGCTCGCGCGGCTACACCTATCGCCTGCAGGCCGACAGCCTGCTCGCGCCGCTGCCCGGCCTGATGCTGCCTATGGACCTCGGCCTCGGACCCTACGCGGACCGGCGCCTGTCGTTCTGGGAAGAGAGCTTCATTCCCGCCGAATTCGCCCGGCACCTGCCGCTGGTACGCGTCGAGGACGCGAACGGGAAACTCGTGCCGCTGGTCGGCGCGAGCCGCGTCCTCGGCACGACCGGGCCGCAGCTGGCCGCGGCCGACGAGGCGTGGCTGCGCCGGCATGGCCCCTACCCGATCGGCTACACCGCGCCGGTGGCATTCGCGAGCGGCGTGCTCAGCCTGGTGTTGCTGATGCTCGCGCGTGCACCGCGGCCGCGCGCCGCACGGGCGTTCGCGCTCGCCGCGTGCGCGTTTGCGCTGCTCGCCGGCCTCGCCGGCCTGATGCTCGCCGCGCTGTGGGGCCTGACCGAGCACGTATCGGCCTGGCGCAACGAGAACCTGCTGCTGGTCAATCCGCTGCTGCTGCTGTTGCTGCCTGCGCTGTGGCGCATGCGCCGGCCGCAGGCGCGCAGCGGTCGCGTCACGCGGGTGCTGGCCTGGACGGTACTCGTGATGGCCCTGCTGGCCCTGGTCGCGAAACTCCTGCCGCAGTCGATGCAGAACAACGCGGTCTGGATCGCACTGCTGCTGCCGCCGCACCTCGTGCTGGCCTGGCGCCTGCTGCGCGCGCCGGCACCACCCGCGGACAGCGCCTGAGCGCCCGGTAGAGAAAGCCAGAAATTCCACTTCGCGCTAGACTCCGGGGATGCGCGCCGTCTCCGTCGTTTCCGCGATCGCCCTGTCGCTGCTCTGCATGCCACTGGCGGCGCAGCAGCCGGCGCGGCTGCAGGTGCGCCTGGCCACGCTCGAATGGCCGCCGTATGTCGGTTCCGCGCTCGTCGGCCAGGGCTATGTCGCGGAAGTCGTACGCGATGCCTGCGCTCGTCACGGCGTCGAAGTGCAGATCGACGTGATGCCATGGGCACGCGCACTGATGCTCGGGCTGCGCGGCGACTATGCCGGCGTCATGCCGGAATACCGCAGCACCCGGCGCGAGGCCGAGTTCGCATTTTCCGCGTCGTTCCCGGGCGGCCCGGTCGGTCTGTACCGGCGTCGCTCCGATGCCATTGCCTATGCGCACGATCCGTCCGACGATCTCGACGCCGCGCTGCGCAGCGTCTCGCAATACCGCATCGGCATAGTTCGCGACTATATAAACAATGCCACATTCGATCGCGCCAGTTACCTCAAGCGCGAAGAGGCGGCGAGCGACAGCGTCAACCTGCGCAAGCTCGCGCATGGCCGCGTCGACCTGGCCTTCGCCGACCGCTGGGTCGCCGAATACCTGCTGCGCACCGATCCGCTGCTGCGCGGCGCGGAGCTCGAAATGCTGCAGCCGCCGATCGAGGAACCCGCTCTGCACATCGCCTGGTCACGCCAGTCCGACGTCGCTGCGGTGGCGCGCCCGGCCTGCGATGCGGGCCTCGCCGAGCTGCTCGGCGACGGTACTATCGAACAGCTGCGCAAGCGCCATGGCCTGAGTTCGAGTCCGTGAGATCCGAAGCAGCCTTGGAATGAACCTCCTGTACCCGGCGCCGGATCGCCAGGTCCACGCCGGCAGCAGCGCGTCTGGCGGCTCCGTTGACTCAAGGAACCTCCCTGAGACAACACACGAACCGACTGGCTCAGGTTCTTCAGTGGTCCGGGACAATCCGGCCCGTCCGGCGCCGCGCCGCGCGGCATGCACGACTCAGCCAGCGATCACCTGCCGCTGCCGCGCATAGCCCAGTGCATCGCTCTCGCGCAGGCCGCAGCCAAACAGCATGCCCTGCAGCAGGTCGCAGCCGATGTCCTCGAGAAAACGGCGCTGCCCGGGCGTCTCCACGCCTTCGGCGGCGACCTGCAGGCCGAGGCTGTGGCCCAGGCCGACGATCGCGCGCACGATGGTCGCGTCGCTGAGATCGGTGAGCACGTCGCGCACGAAGCTCATGTCGATCTTGAGCTTGGTCACCGGCAGTTCCTTCAGATAACCCAACGACGCATGGCCGGTGCCGAAGTCGTCGATCGCGATGCCGACGCCGAGCGCGCGCAGGCGGCGCAGGGATTCCGCGGCATATTTTATATTGTCCACAATGGCCGTCTCGGTGATCTCCAGCTCCAGCGCCGAACCCGGCAGGCCGCTGGCTTCGAGCACCGCCGCGACGCGTTCGTGCAGGTTGCGTTCGCGCAACTGCACGCCCGACACATTGACCGACACCGGCAGCGTATGTCCCGCCGCGCGCCACGCTACGGCGCGCGCGCAGGATTGCTGCAGTACCCAGTCGCCGAGCGCCTGGATCGTGCCGTTTTCTTCCGCGAGACGGATAAAACTCGCCGGACGCAGCAGGCCGAACTCCGGATGCTGCCAGCGCAGCAACGCTTCGAGCCCGTGCACACGACCATTGCGCGCCGCCACCAGCGGATCGAAGACCAGTTCGAGTTCGTCGCCGATCGCGTGACGGCGCAGGTCCTGGCTCAACCGCCGGCGCGTCGCCGACTCGTCGTCGCGCGCGGCATCGAAGAATACGGCGCTGCGCAGGCCATCGCCCTTGGCCTGGGCCAGGGCGGATTCGGCGTTCTGCAGCAGGCTTTCGGCACTGTCGGCATCGTCGGGATAGACCGCGCTGCCGGCACGCACGTCGAGCTGGAACTGGCCGGACGGGAGCACCAGCGGCGCGGCCAGGCTCGCCTTGACTTCGGCCAGCAGCTGTTCGACCGCGGCCCGCGACGCGCCTTCGTCCAGCAGCAGCGCGAACTTGTCCTCGACGACGCGCGCGACGAATACGCCGTCGATCGCATCGAGGCGCCGGCCGAGCTCGCGCAGCACGTCATCGCCGGTGGCGCGGCCATAGGTGTCGTTGATCCGGCGCAGATCGCACAGGTCCACGATCAGCAAGGCACGCGGCGCACCGCGCGAGGCGGCCGTGGCGACGGCGTGGCCGAGTCGCGTCATCAGCAGATGAAGGTTAGGCAGGTTGGTCAGGTCGTCGAACTGCTGCAGATAGTTGGCGCGTGCTTCGGCCTCGGAGCGCCGCGCGAAATTCTCGCGGATGCCTGCGAGCAGGTTGTTGACCGCGCGGGCGAGACGGCCCAGCTCGTCGTGCTCGTGGTTCTCGGGCACCTTGATCGACACGGTCTCCGGCGTCAGTGCATCGCTGTCGGCGAGCTCGCCGGCCAGACGTTCGAGCGGCCGGGTCAGCACGCGATTGACCACGGCGAGCAGGACCAGCCCGAGCAGTGCGGCCCAGGCCAGCCCGACGCCGAACACCAGACCGGTGCGAGCGAGGAAATCGCGCCCGCGCACATAGGTATCGACGCGCACACCGAGTTCGCCCAGCGCCGCGCCATTGCGCGGATCGATGAGCGTCTCGCGGTACTCGCGCTCGGCCCCGAACAGGGTGTCACTGATCCCGCGCCACGGACTGCGCAACAACTCACCCTGGCGCTGCGCGAGCACGGTGGACGGCAACATGCGGATTTCGGCGCGATATACGCCAGGAAATGCGGACAGGCCTTCGAGTACCTGCCCGGCGAGTTCGGCATCGATTTCGTAGACCGATTCGGTCGCCGCGCGCTTGAGCGTGGTCAGCGCCTGCTGGCCGGAAAAATCGAGTTCGATGCTGTGGTTGCGCGCGTCGGCGAGCACCTGCACCAGCGACAGCGCGCCGCCGATCAACAAGGTGCTCAGCAGCACGATGCGGGTCAGGCGGGTACTCAGACGATCACGGCGCGGCGGGCGGTCGAGTTCCACGCGGGCAACCTGCAGGGCGGGCGGTCCCGAGTGTAGCCGGTCGCGCACCGGCATCGCGCACCGGCCGGTGCGCGCGACGCGCCGGTTGCTTTAGGCTGGCGCTTCTCCGGCCAGCCGCGGCGCCCATGCGCGAACCTCCTGCGTCCCGTATCAACTATCCGCTGCTGCTCGCCGTCGTGGCGCTGCACGTCGCGCTGTTCGCCTGGGCACTGCAGCCTGCGCCCCTGCGCCCGGAACCGCGCACGCGCGCCGCAGTGACGCCGCCGGAGGCACCGCCCATGCCGACCGAGGCCGCGCCGGCTTCAGCTTCTGCCGACGCAGGCGACGCCAACGACGAGGCCGGCGGCGCGCAGGCCGCCACCGATCCGCGGCGCGCGTTCTCGCCGCCGCAGTGGCGCCGCAACCTCGACGCCGCGGCCATGGCGCAGGAGCGTCGACAGCTCGGTGGGCTGAGGCCCGACAGGACGCCGGCGCAATCGATGGAAGCCGTCACGCAAGGCATTCAGCGCGGCGAGCGCGCGGCCGCGGCGGCGGCCGCGGACCTGCACGACGATTGCAGCGATACGGACACGGCCGCGGCGCCGACGACCCTCGACACCGGACTGCTGCGCGGCCTGGAAGCCGCGGCGCAGGCGCTCGCGCGCGCCAGCCTGGAAGCGCGCGTGCAGCGGCTTGCACAACGCCAGCAGCGCTGCGCGGCCTGGCGCGACGCACAGCAGCGCCTGGATGCCGCACGCCGCGCCTACGCGGGCAGCGCCACCGCGGACGCGTTCGAGGCCTTGCGCGCGCAGCAACAGCTGGAACCACCGACACCGGACCTGCTGACACGGCTGCGCGAGGGACTGCGTGCACTCTGGGAAAGCCAGTCGCAGAGCCGCGTCGGTCGCGTACTCGTGCTGCAGCTGCTCAGCGACGAAGGCCCGGCGCAGAACGAAGCCGGCCTGCGCCTGCTGCTGCAACTGGCGGAACGCGACGACGGTCAGGTCGAGTTCGCCGCCAGCGTCCTCACTCATGGCTACGGTCGCCTCGCGCCGCAGCCGGCGCTCGCGCCGGCGTGGCAGCAGCGCGCAGCCGAACTCGGCGCCGACGCGGCCATCGACGCGCAGCTGGCCCGCGCAGATACGCGTGCCGCGCCGGCGCAAGCCTGGGCCTGGCATGCCTGGCGCGTATGGCTCAACGCGCACGGCTGCTATGTCGATTCGCCGCGGCCCGACGATGCGATGCTGCTCGTCGATCTGCATGCGCTGCAGCAGCTGGACGCAACGATGCCCCCGGCCGAGCGCGCCGCCGCGGGACGTCTCTATCTCGAACGCACGCTGCGCCATGGCGAACGCGCGCGCAACGCGCGGCTGTGCGGTGCGGACGCCGCGCCGCGCTGATCCTCGCCTACGCCGGCAGGCTCATCGTGGCCGGCCGCTATGACCAGTCGCGTGCGGGCGCCATCGTGGGCTGCGGGCTCGCCGACCTCGTCGCCTTCGGCCGCCCGTTCATCGCCAATCCCGACCTGCCTGCCCGCTTCCGCCTTGGCTAGCCACTGGCCGCATTCGACGGCGGCCTGTTCGGCGGCGATGCGCACGGCTATACCAGCTACCCCGCCTACGCCTCTGCGGCCTGAGCCGCGCACACACCCCTGAAAGGACTGACATGAAAGCCATCGGCTACTACACGAATCTCTCCATCGACCAGGCTGACGCGCTGGTCGAACTCGATCTGCCCGAACCCGAGCCGGGCCCACACGATCTCCTCGTCGACGTGCGCGCCGTGTCGGTCAATCCGGTCGACACCAAGCTGCGCCGCAATGCCGCGCCCACGGACGGACAGCCGCGCGTGCTCGGCTTCGATGCCGCCGGCGTGGTGCGTGCAGTCGGCGCCGAGGTCAGCCTGTTCAAGCCCGGCGACCGCGTCTGGTACGCCGGCTCCATCGCCCGCGGCGGCTCCAATGCGCAGCGGCAACTGGTCGACGAACGCATCGCCGGCCGCATGCCCGCGACCCTGGATTTCGCCCAGGCGGCCGCGCTGCCGCTGACCGCGATCACTGCCTGGGAACTGCTGTTCGACCGTCTGCAGGTGCGCCGCGACAGCAGCGGCGAGAGCCTGCTCGTGACCGGAGCTGCCGGCGGCGTGGGCTCCATCCTCGTGCAGCTCGCGCGTCGCCTGACCGGCCTGCGCGTGATCGGCACGGCGTCGCGCGCCGAAACGCGCAGCTGGGTCGAGTCGCTCGGCGCGCACGACGTAATCGATCATTCCAGGCCGCTCGGCGAAGAATTGCGACGCATCGGCGCCGATCAGATCGACTTCGTCGCCAGCCTGACCCACACCGACCAGCACTTCGACGCGATCGTCGAGGCGCTCAAGCCGCAGGGTCGCCTGGGCCTCATCGACGATCCGGCCACGCCGCTGGACGTGATGAAGCTCAAGCGCAAGGCGCTGTCGCTGCATTGGGAACTGATGTTCACGCGCTCGCTGTTCCAGACGCCGGACATGATCGAGCAGCACCACCTGCTCGGCGCGGTCGCCGACCTCATCGACAACGGCACGCTCGTGACCACCGTAGGCGAGCATTTCGGCACGATCAACGCCACCAACCTGCGCCGCGCCCACGCCCTGATCGAGAGCGGCACGGCGCGCGGCAAGATCGTGCTGGAGGGCTTCGGCGGCTGAGAAGCCGGGAATCGGGAATGGGGAATCGCAGAAGCGAAGCGGAACGTCTGCGCCTTGATTTGACGATTCCCCCTTCCCGATTCCCGATTCCCACGCTCGTTGCGGCATCATTGCCGCGCCCTGCCCGCCGAGCCGCCCATGAACATCGCGCCCAGCTCCCACCCGCCCCTGCCTGTGGACCCGCATGCGATGGTGGTCAACTGTGTGGCGTATTCGACCGAAACCGGCCAGCGCCTGCGCGACATCACCATTGCCGAGATCAGCGAAGTGCTCAAGGACAAGAGCAACTTCGTCTGGGTCGGCCTGCACGAGCCCGACGAAAGCCTGCTCGAACGCCTGCAGGAAGAATTCGATCTGCACGAGCTGGCGGTCGAGGACGCGCACGCGGCGCACCAGCGACCCAAGATCGAGGTCTACGGCGACTCGCTGTTCATCGTCGTGCACACAGCCCAGGCCGTCGCCGGAAAGATCGCGTTCGGCGAGACCCATATCTTCCTCGGCCGCAACTACCTGGTCACCGTGCGCCACGGCGCCTCGCTGTCCTACCAGCCGGCGCGACGCAGCTGCGAGCAGTCGCCGGAACTGCTGGCACTCGGGCCGAGCTACGGCCTCTACGCGGTGCTCGACTTCATCGTCGACAACTTCCTGCCCATCGTGCGCGATTTCCGCACGGAGCTGCAGGAACTCGAGCAGGACATCTTCGAGGACACCTTCAAGCGCGACACCATCCGCAACCTGTACGAGCTGAAAAAGGAACTCGTGACCTTGCGTCTGGCCGTCGCGCCGCTGCAGGACATCCTCAACCAGCTCATGCGCTTTCATCCGAACCTGATCCGCGACGACGTGCGGCTGTATTTTCGCGACGTGTCCGACCACGCCGCGCGCATCAACGAAGCCACCGACACCATGCGCGAGATGCTGACCGCCGCCATGAGCGTCAACATGTCGCTCGTGACGGTGGCGCAGAACGAAGTGGTCAAGCGCCTGGCTGGCTGGGCCGCCCTGCTGGCCGCACCGACCCTGCTGACGAGCTGGTACGGGATGAACTTCAGGAACATGCCCGAGCTCGGCAACGGCTATTACTACTTCATTGCCGGCACGGTCGCGGTCATCGCCGGCCTGCTGTTCGTGCTGCGCCGGGCCAAATGGCTCTGAGCCGCCGCCGCGTCCGCTGACACGATGCATTCGCGGCCGGGACGGTTCCCCGGGGCTCACCATCCGATGACCGCTAGCTGAACGGACCTGGCGCGCCGCTGCGAGGATGACGGCAATGGCGGCAGTCAACCTCTGTCGAGCGTCGGCTGATCCTGCGGGTCCGGGGGGAAGGATCAGGCCACCGCGCGCGAATTCCCGCCTATCGGAACCCGGTCCCATGCCATCTCCGCAACCCGCCATTGCCACCGCGCCACGCCGCCAGTTCCGTCACCCGGGGAGCTGGCACGCCCGGCCGCGCCGGGCATCGTCGAACCGGCCGGGCGGGCCTGGAATGGCCTTTTGCATTGTTGAGGCGGACCGCACAGCTTTGCAGCTTTTAACAGTTTGGTTAGGATCGAACCGAAGTTCATGCTTGCGAACCCTCCGCATGACCAATGGCCTGGATCCTGTGCCCGAACCGACGTCGACCATCGACTCCGATCTCGCCGCTCGCGTTGCCCGCGGCGACCGGCAGGCCGAAACGACGTTCGTACGCCGCCATCAGCGTACCGTCACCCTGGTATTGCAGAAGCGGGTGCAGCCCGACCGCGTCTACGATCTGACCCAGGAAACCTTCATCGTCGTGATCGCGCGCATGCGCGACAACGGCATCCACGAGCCCACCCGCATCGGCGGATTCCTGCGCCAGACCGCGATCAACCTCGCCAACGGCGAGCGGCGCAAGTACCTGCGCCAGCGTACCGACAACGACAACGACAGCATCGACATCGTCATCGACGAGGCGCTGGGCCCGTCGGACTCGGTGGAGCTCGACGAGCTGGTCTCGATGATCGGCCAGCTCATGGACGAACTGCCGATGGAACGCGACCGCGACCTGCTGCGACGCTACCTCGTGGACGGCCAGGACAAGGTGGCGCTGTGCCAGCACTATGGCCTGAGCTCCGAGCATTTCGACCGCGTGCTGCATCGCGCACGCGTGCGCCTGAAGGAACTGCTGGACAAGCGCCGCGGCTACCGCTGAGCGGCTGCACGCGCGTGTCTGGCCCGTGCCTGCCGCCGTCTCGCAACGGCCGCAGCCGATCGAATTGGTGGAGAAACCGTATGAATCACCCTGAACACAACGCCGCCAGCGGACTACTGCCGCGGAGGCTCCGATGAACCTCGCCGCGCCTGCCAGCGAACGTATCCGCGCCTATCTGGACGGAACGCTGAGCGAAGAGGAACTCGAGGCGTTCGAGCTGTCGCTGTTCGACGACCCGGACCTGGCCGAAGCCGTCGATGCCGAGCGCCTGCTGCGCGAAGGCCTGCGCGAGATCGAGGCACGCCGCAGCGCCGCCGGCAGCAAGACCGTGGTGCCGTTCCCGCCGCGTCGCGCGGCCGCCGCGCAGTGGCTGTCGCTGGCCGCCAGCCTCGTGGCCGGCGTGCTGATCGGCGCGATCGCGCGTAGCCCCGCTCCGTCTTCGCTTCCCCCCCCTACCGACACCGCATCAACGACAGGCACCATCGGTGGCAAGACCCAGTTCGAAGCCCTGGGCACGTCGCGCGGGCCGGTAGCGGAGGAAGTGGTGATCGCGCTGCAGGCTGACGCGCCGCAGCTCGCGCTGCAGTTCACGCGTCCGCGCCGGGATACCGTGCGCAACTACGTCTTCGAGCTGGACCTGCCCGGCGGCGGCACGCGCGCCTTTCCCGACCTGATGCCGGAAAGTGACGCCCGGATATCCGTCACCCTGGTCGCGGCTGCGCTGCCGGAGGGCCGCTATCACGCCCGCCTGATCGCGATCGGCAACGACGGCAGCCGCAGCGAGGACCAGGACCGCCATTTCGTGCTGCAGCGCACCGGCACTGCGCCTTAGCGGCCGCGCCGGTCCCGCCTACCGGCCGGAATCAGGAGCGGCGACACCGACCGGCAGTGGCTGCCGGCGCGAGGCGACCAGCAGGCCGATACCGAGCAGGATCAGCGGCAACGACAGCACCTGCCCCATCGTGACCCAGCCGAACGCCAGATAACCCAGCTGCGCATCAGGTTCGCGCACGAACTCCACACTGAAGCGAAACATGCCGTAGAGCAGCGCGAACCAGCCGGAAACCGCATAGCGCCGCCGCGGCCGGGCCGAAAACAGCCACAGCACGACGAACAGCAGCACCCCCTCGAGCAGCATTTCGTACAGCTGCGAGGGATGCCGCGCCTCGTGGTTGAGCTGGCCGGCCTGATACATGGCCAGCAGTTCGTCGCGCGTCTTGCCCAGGTGATCCAGCGTGCGCGGGAAGATCACGCCCCAGGCCAGATCGGTCTTCTGGCCCCAGAGCTCGGCACCGATGAAATTGCCGAGGCGGCCGAAGCCCAGGCCGATGGGCACGAGCGGCGCAACGAAATCCATCGTGTCGAAGAAATGCACGCGGTTCTTGCGCGACCAGTACGCCGCGGCCCCCAGCACGCCGAGCAGCCCACCGTGGAACGACATGCCGCCTTCCCAGACGCGCAGCAGCGACACCGGATCGGCGAGGATCTGCGCGAAGCCATAGAACAGCATGTAGCCGATGCGCCCGCCGAGGATGACGCCGATCATTCCGTAGAAGATCAGGTCGGCATATTGCTCATAAGTGACCGGCAGCCGCCCCTGCGCGAGACGACGCTTGCCGAGCCACCACGCAAACAACCCGGCGAGCACGTACATCAGCCCGTACCAATGAATCGAAACCGGACCCAGCGACAGCGCGATCGGATTGATGTCGTGGAAATAGGGCATGGTGTATCCGGCGGCGAGCGAAGCGCGGATTCTTGGGCAGATGCGGCGCGGCGTCCAGTCGCTTCGCCGGCGGTTTGCGCGAGTCCCATGACGATACGGCGCCCGGCCGGTATGCTGCGCCGCCTTCATCCGATGCTGCCCCCGCACATGTCATTGCGCCGCCTGCTGCTGTCGCTGTTCCTGTTGTTCTCCGTCGGCCCGGCCTCCGCGGCCATCTATCACCTCAGCGGCCGCGTGACCCAGCTGGATTTACTGACGCCGACCGCCGGTGCCGACGTCGCGCTCTACGCGCCCGGCTTCCCGCTCCCGACCCTCGTCACGCGGACCGCGACCAGCCCGACCGGCCACTACACGCTGACCGCCGACTGCGACGATCACTGCTTCCTGGTCGCCAGTCTCGATCCGTATTTCCCGGAACAGCAGTACCTGCCAGCGACACCCGGCGCGGCGCAGATCAATTTCGCGCTGGCACGCCCCGGCATGATCTCAGGCCAGGTCTCCGCAGGCATTCCGCTGGGCAACGAGGTCTATGTGATGGCCTGCCGCGACATCAGCGGCCAGGGCGACTACTTCGAATGCCTGGACGACCTGATCGATGCCCAGGGCCTGTACGACATCGGCCGTCTGCGCCCGGGCAACTACCGCGTCTGCACCTACGGACCATCGTCGTCGCTGCGCATGCAGTGCTACGACCATCAGGATTCGCCCGCGACCCTGGGCATGCAGCAGTTCGAGATCGTCGTGCTCGGCGACGGCGAAGTGCGCAACGCCGTCGACTTCGACCTGGCTCCAGGCGCGACCATCGGCGGCCACGTGCGCGACGCACTGACCAACCAGCCCGTTTCCGCGCAAATCGAAATCCATGATGCCTACGGTCAAATGATCAGCATCTTCGACGGCGATGGCGACTACCGCACCGGCGGACTCGCACCGGGCACCTACTACATCGTTGCGTCGACGACCTTCGGCATCAACACCATCGCCCCTTCGCGCCACCTCTACGGTGTTGGCCCCTGCCATACGAACTGCATGATCACCGAAGGCACGCCCATCACGCTCGCCGCCGGCGAAACGCTGGCCGGGATCGATTTCGCGATCACACCGGGTGCGATCGTCCGCGGCACGGTACGTGACGCAACGACGCAGCAGCCGCTCGCCGGCGTGCGCGTCCGCCAACTGCACCTGTTCAACGGCCTGATTCCGAGCCACATCGAAACCGTGACGGCGACCGACGGCAGCTATCGTCTGTACGCCTCGCCGGGCCTGCCGTTCCGCCTGCATACCGACGGCACCGCCGACGCCGTGGGCGTGATCTGGCCGGACCGACCGTGTCCGCGCGACTGCGATTGGGCCAGCGGCGAACTGCTCGCCGTCGAACAAGGCGGCGACGAGACCTACGACTTCGCGCTCGCACGCGGCGGCACGCTGAGCGGCCAGACCACCGCCGTGACGCCGGGGCCGATCCGGCTCTCGCTGTTTTCCGCCGCGACGGGCGCGGCGATCTGGCAGCACACCATCGACGCGAGCGGCAGCTATGTGACGCCACCCGTCCTGCCGGGCACGTATTTCCTGACCGCCGACGGCAACGGCGCCTGCGAGGCTTATTCTGGCCATCCCTGCGTGTCCAGTGGCCCGCAGACATTCGGCACGCCGATCACGGTCAGCGCCGGACAGGCCACCAACGGCATCGATTTCGTGCTCGACGGCGATCGGATCTTCCGCAGCCGCTTCGAGAATTGACGGGCCGGCACGCGAAGCCTGCGCCTCATGGCGCGGGTTTCGCGCGCAGGCATCCCCTCGTCGCCGCCGTTGTGTGACCCGCCGCCGTACGTCGTGCGGACAACCGCCGTACAGTCGCCGCCGTCAAACCTTCGGACGCCTACGATGAAAGCGATTGCCGCACTCGCCCTGCTGCTCTGCAGCGCTACTGCCGCGGCGCTCGAGTTCGCGCCGGCGTCGACGAACGACGACATCGACAATCCGCACAAGGGCTACATGCTCTGGGGCACGACCTGGGCGCAGGGCGTGGCGGACAACCACTACGGCGCGAGCATCTACCACGTCTACGTGCCCTGGCGCGAACTCGAAACCGCCGACCAGGTGTTCGACTGGGCCGGCTTCGAACAGCGCCATCTGCAGCCCATCCTCGCGGATGATCCCAAGGCCACCTTCGTGCTGCGCCTCGTCGCCGACTATCCGGACAGCGTCGGCACCGGGCTCTCGTTCCACTACACCGGCGGCCAGCCCGAGCGCGACTATCCGCTGTTCCTCGAACAGCCGCCGCTGAACATCGCCGGGTTCGACTACACCAGCTGCGACGGCGACGGCCCGGGCCGCACCCCGGACTGGAACGCGCCGGCCTTCGCGACGCAGGCCGTGCAGCTCGTGCAGGCGCTCGCGCAGCGCTACGACGCAGACCCGCGCATCACGGCGATACAGGTCGGCCTGCTCGGCCTCTGGGGCGAATGGCATCAGAGCGGCTGCGACGCGCGCGCCCCCGGCAACGCAATCAAGGTCGCCGTGCGCGACGCATACACGCAGGCCTTCGCGACGGCGCGGCTGCAGACGCGCTATGCGCGCAGTCCCGACGTCGTCGGCGCGGATTTCGCCTTCCACGAAGACTATTTCCCGTCGTTCACGGCGAACTGCATCTACGGATTTCCGCTGTGTGATGCGAGCGGCGACTGGAGTCTGGAATACGGCCTCGCCAACGTCGTGCCGGCGGCGCGGCAGAACTGGCGCCTCAATCCGGTCTCGGGCGAAAGCCCGACGGCGAGCCAGCAGAACACCTGGACCGGCGATACCGACGACGTGATCACCGTGCTGCGCAACTACCACTTCAGTTTCCTGGGGCCGGCAGGCAAGCACGAACAGCCCGGCTTCGCGACGCCACTCGCCCGCATCGAGCGTGCGCTCGGCTATGACCTCAGCGTCGATCGCTTCGTGCTCGGCGAGCCAGTCGCACAGGGCGCGTCGTTGCCGTGGCGCCTCGAACTCGCGAACCGCGGCAGCGCGCCCGTGTATCACGCGACCCAGGCCCGGCTCGAACTGCTCGATGCCGGCAACATGGTGCGCGCGACGACGCCGCTGGCGATCACGCTGGATACGGCCGAACCGGGCGCATCCAGCACCTGGCGCGGCCGTCTGCAGTGGAGCGGCCTCGCCGGCGGCGTTTACACCGTGCGCCTCGTCATCGCCGACGCCGTCGCGGGCCGGCCCGGCATCGTGCTGCAGAACAGTCCGCGCGACGCCGGGGCGGCCGGCGTGCGCCTCGGCAGCATCACGCTGACGGCCGGCGCCGGCGATCGCATCTTCGCCGATGCTTTCAGCCTGTTCTGAATCGCTTTAGGTCGGCAGCACGCGGCAGATTAGAAGTGACGCGCTCCGTCCTGGACGCCTGCGCCGGGCCGGCTATACCGAAGAGCAATCCATGGTATTGGCGCGCAGCGCCATCCGGGATCGGTGAACTACAACCTGTTGGGCGGAGAACAGCTTCCCCACCCGCCCGGCCGCATCAATCAGAAAATGGCGGCAGCCGCCGATGAGCCCTGACCCGGAAACTTGACCTGCCGTGCAGCACGAACGAAAGCCCCGCGTGCGGGGCTTTCGTCTGTCCGGATACGCGCGATCTGCACTGCGACCCGCCGGACCATCCACGGCACACCCGGCGAACATGCAAGATGCCCGAAAATCAGTCAGGCGAGACTGAAAATCAGTCGCCGATGATTGGCTCGCTACTCAGCGACGAGTAATCGCCACTCACGGCTGACTGATGGCCACTCAGCGATGACTGACCCGCGGTCAACGACGAGTGAAAGTCAGTCATCGTTGATGGGCGCCGCACCCGGCGGTGATTGATTTTCAGTCACCGATGGGTATCGCGTCACCCGCCGTCCTCTGATTGCCACTCAGGCATGACTGGAAATCAGTCATCGCTGACTGACCATCAATCGACGATGAGTGGAAATCAACCACCGGCATTTCCAGGAAAGGAAATGGCGACCAACTGCGGGCTCGAGTCGAGAGCGAGAAAGACGTAGTTCGGCGCAATTCAGCGGATCGCGGCCGACAACGCTTCGCCGGTTCCGCACTTCATACCGTCGATCGGTGCCGGTAGCACTAATGCGAGAGCAATTGCAGCGTCGCAGCGCGCCTCTTCGGCGTGAGCTTGCGAAAGAGCTGAATCAGCTCGCGCTCCTGGGCCGAAAGGAGAATTTTTTCTCCATCTGTAGCTTTTGCGCCACCGATCAACTCGTCGAGTGTGACGCCCAAAAGATCGCGGAGTACAAGCAGCGACGCGAAGTCTGGCTGGCTCGCGTTGGCTTCCCATTGAGAAACCGCGCTCTTTGTCAGTCCTACTTCCAGAGCAATCGCTTCCTGCGTAAGCCCGCTCTCCTTACGAAAGGATTTGAGACGATCGCCGAAGGTTTTCATCGCCCGAGTGTGGCGACATGCACCACATGTGTCGTCCTAAAATATTTGACGTTACGTACAGAAAATCTGTACTATCTTTTCCGGGAGCAGGCCGCCAAGGAAGGCGCTACCGCCCGCGATCAGTGCGTCATCGTTGGGTGTACATGGCAAGGAGGTGTCGCCGTGAGTTCGCCGAAACCCGCGAAATCCGCTGCCGATCTGAGGCACGACCGCTGCGTGAAACAGGCGCTGCGTTCCATCGAACGTCGTGCCCGTCGTCCCGGCGAGCGGCTGCATGACCATGCCGATCTCGCCAACTGGTTCCGCCTGCGCCTGTGCGAGTACGAGCATGAAGTATTCGCCGCAGCCTGGCTCGACAATCGGGGATGCCTGATCGCGTTCGAAGAACTCTTCCGCGGCACGCTGGCCTACACGCCAGTCCCCGTACGCGAACTCGTCAAGGCAGCCCTGCGCCAGAATGCCGCCGCGGTTTTCTTCGCGCACAACCATCCGTCCGGCAACAGCTGTCCATCGTGCACCGACATCGCCATCACCCGCGCGATTACCCGGGCGCTGGAGCTGATCGATGTGCGCGTATTCGACCACTTCGTCGTCACCACGCTCGATCCGCCCGAGCCCATCAGCGCGCATGACCCCAGTGCGCTGGATGCAGTGAGCATCGGCTATATCCCGCTGCCACCGCGGGGCAAGCGCCCCAAGCGGAAGCCACGCAATCCCAAAACGTCGGCGGGCAGGGCGGAACCGGCGATCGCGGTGGCGGCGGAAACAACAGCGGCGACGCCGGTGTCGGGCGTCGCTGCTGTCACCGACCGCCCCCATGAAGCCGTTCCAGGATCGCCGTAATGGAGTCAGGTGCTGACCGGGGTAATGGAGCCGGCGGCGCGGTGCCGACCCTCAATTGCGGCCCATCCCCGCACGCGCGGGAAACACATCACCCCCGAACAGCTCACGGTGTTGTTCCACGGCTCATCCCCGCACGCGCGGGAAACACGCGGCGTGGCTGACCATCCGGTTCTTCCCGTCCGGCTCATCCCCGCACGCGCGGGAAACACTTGTCGTGCAGCTCGACGACGGTGTCTTCGATCGACTCATCCCCGCACGCGCAGGAAACACGGCTGGACGCACGAGTATTTCGCCTGGCGCATCGGCTCATGCCCGCACGCGCGGGAAACACACCCAGGAGCATCATTCGCAACGCCGTAATTTCGGCTCATCCCCGCACGCGCGGGAGAAACATGCGCAATGCCGATTCCGGCGGCGTCGTCAGCGGCTCATCCCCGCACGCGCGGAAAACACCACGACTATCTGCTGCACCTCGACCTGGGCGACGGCTCATCCCCGCACACGCGGGAAACACGTTTGCGTCGATACCGATCCTGTCAATGCGACCGGTTCATCCCCGCATGCGCGGGAAACACGCTATGCCCAGCGTAGCGCGCCGCATTCGTACCGGCTCATCCCCGCACGCGGGAAACACATCGGCTCGCCGTTGGGGCCGCCGATCAGGGACGGCTCATCCCCGCACGCGCGGGAAACACGCGACGAGGCCGGTGTAGTGGCACGCCCCGCACGGCTCATCCCCGCACGCGCGAGAAACACAACATGCCTCGCGAGCTGGTGCTGACGCAGAGCGGCTCATCCCCGCACGCGCGGGAAACACGCCGGCCCATCCGCTAAATCGTTGCTCTGTCTCGGCTCATCCCCGCATGCGCGGGAAACACATCGCAATGCGCGTCTTTGCGGCGTTCGCTTCCGGCTCATCCCCGCACGCGCGGGAAACACCGCACGCAATGCGCGCAGGTGAAGGGCGGTCACGGCTCATCCCCGCACGCGCGGGAAACACTTTGCGTACGACCACAAGAACCAGGTCGAACACGGCTCATCCCCGCACGCGCGGGAAACACGCTTCCACCCCACACGTCTGGCCGCAGCGATTCGGCTCATCCCCGCACGCGCGGGAAACACGGATAGACCGTTGCGGCCTGGCGCAATGCAATCGGCTCATCCCCGCACGCGCGGGAAACACGGTGCGCACCGACTACGCGCCCGGGCTGACCGCGGCTCATCCCCCGCACGCGCGGGAAACACGCGCTCGGCGTCTTGGTGCGGTACTCGATCAGCGGCTCATCCCCGCACGCGCGGGAAACACGTGACCCTCATCAGCGTCGACGGCGGTGGCACCGGCTCATCCCCGCACGCGCGGGAAACACATTGCGGTGACGATCTCGGATCGACTTTCTACCGGCTCATCCCCGCACGCGCGGGAAACACTCTGGCTCGGTCGCGGCTCTACGAAGCGATCGTCGGCTCATCCCCGCACGCGCGGGAAACATACCGTGCGCCGCGCCCCCTCGAACTCGTACGTCGGCTCATCCCCGCACGCGCGGGAAACACAGACTGCAGCGGCTCGCAACGTGGGTTAGCGACGGCTCATCCCCGCACGCGCGGGAAACACGAGATGGTCAAGGCCAGGAAGCAACACACCTGCGGCTCATCCCCGCACGCGCGGGAAACACATGTTGTCCTGTCGATTGAGCAGGACCCTGAGCGGCTCATCCCCGCACGCGCGGGAAACACCCGGCCTCGCCTGATTTCGACAGCTTGTCGATCGGCTCATCCCCGCACGCGCGGGAAACACAGATCGTCGTAGCGCACCGTCGGCACGTTGACCGGCTCATCCCCGCACGCGCGGGAAACACGGTCGAATGGAAGAATCGCTCGCTATCCGGGTCGGCTCATCCCCGCACGCGCGGGAAACACAATGCCGACGGCCGCGCCCAGCGGCTCAAGCGCGGCTCATCCCCGCACGCGCGGGAAACACTGCCCCTTGATCCGCTCTCCTTCGAGCTGGGTCGGCTCATCCCCGCACGCGCGGGAAACACCCGCCCGCTGCCGCGCTATTGCGCAGCACAGTCGGCTCATCCCCGCACGCGCGGGAAACACTGGGAAACGCCGACGATCGCGTCGGATACCGACGGCTCATCCCCGCACGCGCGGGAAACACCTCGAGAACGAGAGCCGGATGAGGCGCTTTTCCGGCTCATCCCCGCACGCGCGGGAAACACGCAGGCGTGGCGCTCGTCGGCCTGCTGTCGGTCGGCTCATCCCCGCACGCGCGGGAAACACATCAGCTCGGCCTGCTCGGCGGTCGTGAGCGGCGGCTCATCCCCGCACGCGCGGGAAACACCGTCACCGGCGATACCTCGATCAGCTTGACCTCGGCTCATCCCCGCACGCGCGGGAAACACTGCTTTGCCGCGGTGTCTAGCTGTGCACGCAGCGGCTCATCCCCGCACGCGCGGGAAACACACGTGACTATCGGCGATCCGCCGGACACGATGCGGCTCATCCCCGCACGCGCGGGAAACACGAAACTGTGAAGACATGAGCTTCCCCTGCGGTCGGCTCATTCCCGCACGCGCGGGAAACACCGCGACGTACTGTCAGGCGCCCCGTTTTGGGACGGCTCATCCCCGCACGGGCGGGAAACACTCGCTGAGCTGAACGTGCGGCGACATTTCAACCGGCTCATCCCCGCACGCGCGGGAAACACATGCACCGACACCGCCATCGCGCCATCCGCAGCGGCTCATCCCCGCACGCGCGGGAAACACGGGGACACGGCACGCACCGCCCGCACCAACGCCGGCTCATCCCCGCACGCGCGGGAAACACACGATCATCTTCGTGTAGCCGATGCGCGCCGACGGCTCATCCCCGCACGCGCGGGAAACACGTGACGTTGCGTACCCACGCACTGATCAACACCGGCTCATCCCCGCACGCGCGGGAAACACCGCATCTCTCGCAGCGCCAGGATGGCGCAGGACGGCTCATCCCCGCACGCGCGGGAAACACTCCACTTCGTCTCACTGCTCGCGGCTTATCCCCGGCTCATCCCCGCACGCGCGGGAAACACTCCGCGCCCTTGTAGAGGCGGAACCGCAGGTGCGGCTCATCCCCGCACGCGCGGGAAACACCCAGCGAAGGATACGGTGACCGCCTCGGCAGTCGGCTCATCCCCGCACGCGCGGGAACACTACGGGCGCGCCGGCAGCGGCGGGTGAACCACCGGCTCATCCCCGCACGCGCGGGAAACACGACGGAACGGTCATGGGCCCGGACATTGAGGACGGCTCATCCCCGCGCGCGCGGGAAACACCGGTCACCGTCCTCTATCGCGATCTTGCGGGCCGGCTCATCCCCGCACGCGCGGGAAACACGTAGCACACCAGTTCCCGACCGTTGCACCGCGCGGCTCATCCCCGCACGCGCGGGAAACACTCCAATTTCAACCCTTTGATTTTCAAAGAGTAATCAGCGCCTCGAGAAATCACCGATTGCCGGTGGCTTTTCGCCACAGGATTCTTGCGTCGACAGAACGTGGTGGACTAGCGCGATGCCTCGGGCCGGCGTCAGATCTCGGAGTGATCCGGATGGAAGCTGACCAATCGCAGTCCCTGCCAGTCAACGGGCTCGCGCCGCACCACCGAACGACGCTCGGGGGCCGGCTCGCCAAAACGCAACGCGTACATTTTTCTCACTACGCGCAGGCGTGCCGACTCGTCGAGCGCCTGCCTTGCCTGGAACAGCAGCCGGTCCGATCGTGCGCCGCCCGGCTGACCGGCGGCATACAGCCGGACCGCTGCCTCGCCGACCCAGACCAGCAAG
Organism: Tahibacter sp.; assembly: GCF_032229445.1. Taxonomy (NCBI): domain Bacteria; kingdom Pseudomonadati; phylum Pseudomonadota; class Gammaproteobacteria; order Lysobacterales; family Rhodanobacteraceae; genus Tahibacter; species Tahibacter sp. Next base: position 23,486 of record NZ_JAVTWC010000047.1, on the reverse strand, counting down.
GTGCCTGCTCGTGCGGCCAGTGCGACGGCCGCATGCGAAACGCGCGTCCCGGGCTCCAGGAAAATGCAGACCAGGCCGCCGACCGGAATCACGGTGCGCACATGTTGCTCGCTGACGAGGACGAAGCTGCCGTCGATGACATCGAGTCGCCCGTATTCGACCCAGGCCATGCTGGCTCTGTCCTTGATCGGACTGGGCGTAAGCGGTGGCAGTATGGTCTCGCCCATGAGCCGGCTCAGTCGCTATCGTCGCTGTCGTCGCTGTCATCACAGCGCGCAGGCCGCAACAGCAACAGCCCGCAACCGAAACTTCGCTGATGTCCCACGCCGTGCAGCGCAGCCTGGGTAAACGCCGCCGCGTCGGTGACCTCCAGTTCGCCACGGAAGTCGGCGATGCTGAAGCGCAGGTTTTCGCGTTCGCTGCGCTCCTGCGAGGCAGCCTCGTAACGAACGACGCAGACGCGGTCGGGATCACCCCACGTGAAGCCGCAACGCATGGCCTTGTCGTGCAACCACAACCCGAGTTTCCCGTCGACCCAGCGCTGGCGTTCGATTGCGCGCTCTTGAGCAGGCAACGCCGCCAAAGCAACGGCAACCGGATCAAAACGCGTCGAACGCGGCACACGTTTGCCGGGTTTGACTGCCTGTCGTGGATCGATGCGGGTCACCGAGGGGGCAACACGCAATTCGAAGCGCAGCCGCTGGCCCTCGCGGAAAATCGGCGAATACGGTTTGGACCGGATGCGCCAGCGTACATCCGGCGCTTCCGGCAGGGCGTTTGACAGCAACCAGAATCGCGCAGCGTTGCCGTCCTGGGTTTCATCGTCGACGCGCTGCCGATACAGGAAGGGTCGCGCCGTTCCGGCGGGACTCGGAAACAATCCCCACAACGTCTTGTGCTGCACGTCGACGTCGCTGCCGAGCCTCGCCAGCTCGCGGTAGTCAGCCGCTGCCGTCGGCCTGAACACCGCCTCGGAAAAATAGGCACTCATGCGGCCGCTCCCGTTTCGGTGCGCTCCAGCCAGGTATTGCGCGAGAACAGCCATCGCAGGCGATCTCGCGGATCATCGCGACTGATGGTCTCTCGCCACTGCGAGCGGTCGACCACACCATCGGCGAGGTCGCGTTCGACCGCATGCGTGACGCGTTGCGTGCGCTTCATCGGCCAGGGCAGCGACGTACTGCGTACGGCGTTGCGCCAGCACTCGGATTCCTGCGCCCGCCGCTCATCGAACTGCCCAAGCGCGGCTTCCCAATGCGCGGCATCGATGAGATGCGGCGCAAGAGGCCAGGACAGCGCGCAGGCCTTGCGTCCGACGTAAAGCACGAACTTCGGTTCGGTCAACGCACGGGCGTAGTGCTGCAGGATCTGCGCGTCGTTACAGTGCACCCCCACCGTAGCGCGGAAATCCTCGTGATACTCCCGCGTGGAAAGCACGGTGTTGAGTTCACTTGAGTCGAAGGCAAGTTCGTCCCGGCGCGTCGCGTGCGGGGCCTTCTTCAGCAGCGACTGCGACGGCGTCTGTATGGTGTGGTAGTCCCGTAGCAACCGGCCCGGCTGCTCCACGCGACAGGCGAAGCGCACGGTATCCGCCAGCGCCTCAAGTCCGGCCGCATCACTGCGGCGGATCCCCAGAGCGGCGCCGAGCATTCCCAGTAGCGCCGATCGCGTCGGCAGTGGTGACGACCCGCGGGTTTCGAGCGGTCCCGCGCGACCGAAACTGACCAGCGGTGCGGCCAGCGTAAACAGCAGCCAGTTCATGGCAACCTCATTCGTCGGCACTGGCGAACTGCAGGAATTCGGCGAACTTGCCTTCGGGTTTGAGCGCGTTGAAGGCATAGCGGCGCTCATGCGCGCCATAAACGGCGTCGAGCCCGTCGCGTGCAGCCTCCAGCGCCGCTATCGCATCATGTCCCAGGTTTTGGTCGGCGACAGGCTTGAGGAACGCCATGCTCAAGGAACGCGGCTGACGGTCGCCCTTCTCGGCGAGGCCATACAGTGCGTATGCACGCGACGCGAAGCTCGCCTGTTTGCCTCGCGGTGCCACGGTAGCCGCGCATTCGGCCAACGCCGCAATGGCGCGCCGGGCCAGGTCGTCGTCACCGTCCAGGTTTTCCCGCAACAGCTCGCGATCAACACAAAGGTAACTGTAGAAAACGCCGGCACCGAACCCGGTTTCGCCCAGATGGGCCGACCCGGTCTCGGCATCGGTATTGAGATCGTCGACCGCGGAGAAATAGTCATCCTCGACTTCCGTCGAATTGACGGTAATCGCGTTCGCCACCTGCACGGCGGCCTCGAGGTTGCTGCCGGGATGATCGGCGATCATGCGCCCGAACATCGCGATATCCGCGGCCTTGCCTTTCGCACGCAACGCGTTGAGTTCCTCGGCCAGCGGAGCACGCTTTTCCGCCGCCAGTTTGCGCGCAAGAGCACCGAGGTTCGCGATCTCGTCCTGGCTCAGGAACAGCAGCGTCGTGAGATCGACGGCCTTGAGCGCGGACTCTGCCGTTTCGCTTTTCTTCCCGGACTTGACCGTTTCGAGCTTGCCGAACTGCGCCATGATCGCCGCCGTCCATTCGATGGCCTGCTTCTCGGCGACACCGGCTTCGCGCAGGATGCCGACCAGCTCCTGGCCGAAACGCTTGCTGCGCTTGCCGACATGGCCCTTGAGCGCTGCTTCGAACAGCTCGCTGGTACGCCAGGCGCGCTTGAGACTTTGCGAGGAGACGCGCAGGCGCTGGGCGTTGCCGAAAAACGCCGTCTTGGGGCGGCCGAGATCATCGCGATTGAGATTGGCCGGGCCGTAGCTGGTCAGGAAATGCAACTGCAGGAATCGGGACATGGCTGCTCTCTCACGCATCAGTGGAAGAAGTGGCGGCGACGGCATCGTCGCCGGCATCGTGAAGGCTTCGGGGCGCGTAATAGACGCGCGCGAACTCGCGCTTCGTCGCGTTTTCCGCCCAGGTAAGAAAGATGTAGGAAAGATTGATCACGTCCGCACGGCCGTCGACCAGTTGCAGTGCACGACGGAACAGACGCAGCCGGTCAGGCAAGTCATTCGCCTGCAGCAGCCGCGCGAAACGCTGCGGCTTGAGTTTCCCGTCCTCGGGTTTTCCGTTGCTCGCGGTTTCCGCCAGATTAACAATCAACGGGCGGGCCTGCGGTTCGCGCACATGCGCCAGCAGCGCGGCGAGGAAGAATGGGGCGTCCGACTCTTCCCGCCCGAGATCCAGCTGATCGGCAAGACGATGTGCGAGCTCGATCGCGTAGACGTCGGCACCCTGCTGTGCGCGTCGCAAGGCGGCACGGTCTCCCTTGCGCTCCTCCAACTGCCTGAGCCACGGCGGAACGACCGTCGCGATGCGCTTGCGGAGATCGAATTTGCTCATGCGCCACTCCGGGATTGACGGGATACGACGGCCGCAGCGCCGTCGTCGGGAACAGGAAGGCTGAGGATCTTGCGGTACTGCGATTGCCATAGGCCAAGCAGCCGGCCGCGCGCCTGAGCGACGAGCTTCACGTGCCGCAGCCGCGTGTCAGCAATCACGTCCGCGGAATCGGCGTAGCTGTCGAACACGTGCAACAGCACATGTCGCAGGGTCGAAGCCCAGCGCTCGCGCAGATCGCGGTCGGCCGGTTCGCCGTCGGACTGTGGCGGCAAGCCGACAAACGCATTCAGCGCCGCGTAGAAGGCTGGCTCCGACTGATCGAACAGGAGGCGTTCGGCCGCATCGGACAGTGAGGTATCCGCGCTGCCGAAGACCTCCTTGAGTGCGCCGCGCAGAAGGCTGCGCGCGGACTCCGCCGCCGCCACGAGACAGCCGGCGAACTGCGCGAGCAGCACAGGATCCTCGTATTCGGGAAATAGCGGCAACTCGCTTTCCTGCCAGGTCAGGACTTTGGCATTGTCCAGTTCATAGCCAAATGCCCACAGTGCCTTCGATCCGGCCGCGAGCGACTTCAGGCTATGTCGGCGCGATGTGCGCGATAGCTCGCGCACGTTCGCCGCCGCCCGGCGCAGCGCCGAACCATCACCGGTATCGGCGCACAAGGTCGGCCAGTCGCGGAATCCGAGGCCGCTACCTCGCGGATGGAGCGGCAACCACTGGGAAGGGTCGTCCTTACCGCGAAAATACGGGCTCAGCGGATGCTCAAAACGGTCGCTCGGATAGTTGGGGCCATAGTTCTGGGCCAGCACGCCGATGACCGGCTGGTCGACCACTTCATCGCTGAGATCGCAGCGCGCGGTGACATCGCCGCGCAGCAGGCGAATCCGGCGCGGACTGGCCCAATAGCACAGCGGATCGACGCCACGGCCTTGCCGCAGCGACCCGTGCATGATGCTTTCGTCACGATCGCCCTTGCGGCTGGTGCGCGCAGGACGCAGCCACGGCAGCGCGACAGCCCAGTCGACATCGTCGTCCTCCCAGTCGACCTTGAGCACATTGAGCCAGACTTTTTCCCACAAGGTCGTGGCCTGCGCCGTCGGGCCACCGTGCCAGCGTGGCCATACCAGCGTACTGAGCGGGCCACCGCCGCGAAGGCCGGTACGGTAGCCAACGCCGCCACTGGGCGCGTTGATCTGCAGGCTGAGCAGCGCCTGTGCGGCAATATCCGGTGCAAATGCAGCGAGCTTGCCGCGCTTGACGAAAATATCCTTGTTCTCTTTCAGCGTATTCCCGCCGGGCGCATCGATCAGCAACGCGGAAACAGCGTCCGCTTCGGCCAGCCCACCCGACACGGACGTGTCCTGCAGGAATGGATGTTCTGCATCGAACAGTTCGAACGCGCCGCGCCGCGCGCCAAGCACCTGTAGGAGTTCATCGCGATGCGGCGGCTCACGCAGCCGCCGCTCCCATTCCCTGTCGCCGCGTGGCGGCAGGAACGACTGAAAGACACCGATAAGGAATTGCGCGAGCGCGCCATCGAAATCGTGCCGCACGGCAGCGAGCTCGACCGGCGGGTCATCGCCATCCGTCAGATCGACAGGCGCAACCTTGCGCCGGGCGCCGCTGCGCGTGATGACGGGGATCCAGGTGTCGAACAACAAGTTCATGCGCTCTCCCCGGCTTCTTGCGACGTCCGCCTCAGGCCCAGCGTGGAGTCGTACGAAAAACAGACAGATGTTCCGTCGACCGCTTCCAGGCCACCTATATATAAATAAGGATTTTTTTGCAAAACAAATAATGTTCTCCAACGTACGGTTGGATTGCATTCTTCAATGCGGCACGCCTCGGCTTCCAGATCGCCCAATGACGGCCGGCCACGCAGATTGTCTTTGCGAATTCTGACAACGCTCATTGCCCAGTCGTCCGCGCCGTCTGCCCACGGCACAATGCTTCCTCGTTCCACTCGCGCGAGCACCAGTTCCATGGTCGGCTGCGTCAACCGCGTCGGCGCGGTCATATCGTCCGGCCAGTCCAACCCGTTGTTCTCGTACGCCTCGTTGTCCGCGATCGTATTGAAGTTAGCGACCTGTCCATCGCCTCGCCGGCGTCCTTCCGCCTGATACGCCGATCGTTGCAGCGCCTGCGGGTAGTCGTCCTCGCCCACGTCGTAGACCGCCTCCATCGCCGCGCGCGGCGCCGCGCCCAGATCCAGGCGATCGCCCAGCTCCCGGGCCGTACGCCAGAGGTAGGCGTGGTTGTCGTAGACAAGAGCGGTGCCGCGTGACCAGGCCGACACCCAGTCCGCCGATACCTCGCCTTCGCGCTCGGGGCCAAAGATCCACAGCAGTGGCTCGCCGCGCCGGTCGGGGCCGACCGGCAGCGGATTGCCGGATTCGTCGCGCATATGCCGGAACAGGCGGCCCGCTCGCTGGATCAGCAGGTCGACCGGGGCGAGATCCGTGACCATCACGTCGAGATCGAGGTCCAGCGACTGCTCAATCACCTGCGTCGCGACGAGGATGCAGCCAGCTCGCTGTTCGGCCGTGGAGCCCTTGCCGAAACGCGCCAGCACGTCCTGCTCGATGCGCAGACGATCGCCGAGCGCAAAACGCGAATGGAACAGTTGCAGCTTCTGCTGCAGCGCGGGCGGAAGCAGGCGTTGCAGCAGGACGAATGCCTCGTGTGCTTCGGCGACGGTATTGCGCACCCAGACCGCGGCCTTTCCTGCTCCCGCAGCGGCAACCAGCGCTTCGACGACGTCCTCGATACGCGTCGCATAGCGGATCGCGTAGGCGTGCGGGCGCTGCAGCGCAGCGAAGGGAGTTTCAGTTATTCCCGCACCGTCGAGTCGGGTCAGCAACGGATAATGAGTGTCCGCCACCATCGGCTCGAATCGGCGCCCCGATATCGACGTGCGTCCCCGCAAGCCGCGGGCGAACGCATCGATGAACTGCTGACGCTGCGCGATGGGCAACGTCGCGGACAGCAGCACGACATGGCCGCCACGGGCAGCAATGCGCGCCAGCAGCGTCTTCAGCACTTGCGCCTGATAGCTGTCATACGCATGCACTTCGTCGACCAGCAGCAACTTGCGATCGAGACCGAACAGCCGCAGCGCCTGGTGCTTGCTGCGCAGTACGGTCAGCAGGGACTGGTCGATCGTGCCGACGCCAAACTGGGCCAGCAGCGCACGTTTCGTGCTTTCCGCCAGCCAGGCGGTATAGCCGATGCTCGCGGGTTCCTGTTCGCCACTCACCAGTCGCTCCGTTCGGGAAGGCGCGATCAACCCGCGGCGGAACACACTGTTGTGGTCGCGCGCCGAATGCGAGAGCACAGCACTGGCCTGGGCAGGGTCGAGCACCAGGTTCGTCAGGATGGGCAAGGCACGCGCGTACAGCGCATTGGCGGTCGCCTGGGTCGGTAACGCCAGAAAAATGCCGTCGACCAGGTCCGAGGCGAACAGACGGTGGAACAGCAGGAGTGCTGCTTCGGTCTTGCCCGAACCGGTCTGGTCTTCCAGCACGGTCAGGCTGCCCTCCGCCGATAGCGGCAACTCGCAGGCAGCCTGTTGGGCAGGACGCAACCGGTATTGCGCGGGAACGACGTGAATCGCGTCGAACGGCGATGGATCTGCGCGACAAAGCCCCGACCCGACAACCGCTTCGGCGGCCCTTTTCAGTGCGTCGTTCCAGTACTCGCGCAGGTCGTCCAGGTTCGCGGGCGTCGCCCGGGGGTCCGCTGCGCTCAGCCAGGCCGCGTAGGGGAACCAGTCCGTGTTCGATCCGAGCCAGTCGGCCACGATGGTCAGGCCGGCAATATCCCAACTGGCCGCGTTGAACTCCGTTTCATCCAGCGGCGCCGCCACAGCCGGCTCAATCGTGTCGACACCGAAGAACGTCCACATCAGCTCGGCGAACTGCCGAGCGTGCGTCATCTGTTGCGGCTTCCAGCACTCGCTGCACCTGACGGCACCGGACGAGCGCGGCGCGCCGTGATGCCCGGTCGTGGCCGAAAGCAGCAGAATCAACTCGCGGACCTCGAGCACGTCGGACACGCGCGCCACGGTTTGCGCATGCAACTCTGCAGCGAGCTGTTCCGCCATGGCCAGGCCTACCGCATCGTGACGCGCCGATCCGCCGTAGTGGTTAGCGTGCAGGCCGAGTCGCGCGGCCAGCTCCGGCACGCGGACCTGGAAGTTGCCGGCGAACTTGCCCAGGTCGTGCAACGCGATCAGCCATAGCAGCAGTCGCCTGGCCGCCAACACCGGCAGACGAAATGCGGCGGCGATACGGCGCAGCGTTTCCGGGCGAGCCGTCATCAGCGCATCGGCAACGGCGGCGACGTCGAGGCAGTGAAGGATCAGCGGATGCGAGGACGGCCCGCCCGCCGGATCGTTCCCGGCCTTGCCCCAGTAATCCAGGATCGAGCGCAGCACGCTTTCCAAGCCACGCCTCCGGCAAGGATAGGAGCAGGGTCGTGCAAACGGCCCCGCGAACCGTCAATGTGCCACTTGCGCGACCATCCTCCCAGCACCGTGACGGCCGGGCGCGACGAGCATCCGGCCGCAGGCGCGAACCGGACGGAGTTCGTCTACTGGCCAGCGCTCACGCCGGCAACACGCGGCAGATGTACCCCTTGAGGTAATCAGTCTCCGCAATGGCCGGATGCACCGGGTGATCCGCACCCTGCTGCAGCTGTTCGAGCACCTGCACCTGGCGGTCGAGATGGCGCGCGGCCTGCTGCACGCTGTCGAGCAGCGCGGCGCGTGGCATGTGGTAGGAGCACGAGAACGTCATGAGGATGCCGTCGCGCGACAGCACCTGCATGCCCATCTCGTTGAGGCGGCGATAGGCGATGCGGCCTTCGGCGAAATCCTTCTTGCGTTTGACGAAGGCCGGCGGATCGAGCACGACGACGTCGAAGCGTTCGCGCTGTTCGCGCAGGCGCTTGAGTTCGTCGAACGCGTCGGCCTTGACCGCGGTGACGCGGTCGCCCATGCCGTTGCGTTCGATGTTGCGGCGGATCGCATCGACCGCATGCCCGGACGCGTCGACGCAGACCACTTCGCTCGCGCCCATGGCCGCGGCGCGCAGGCCCCAGCCGCCGAGATAGCTGCAGACGTCCAGCACGCGCTTGCCCGACACATAGCGTGCCATGCGGTCGCGGTTGGCGTGCTGGTCGTAGAACCAGCCGGTCTTCTGTCCGCCGATCACGTCGCATTCGAATTCGACGCCGCCTTCGCGCACCACCACAGGCGCATCGAGCGCGCCGTAGCCGATGTCGGAATATTCGGGCAGCTGTTCCATGCTGCGGCTGCCGGCGTCGTTCTTCCACACCAGCGCACGCGGCTTGAACACCTTGACCACGGCTTCGGTGATCTCGTCCTTTAAGCGTTCCATGCCGGCCGTCGTGGTCTGGCCGACGAAGACGTCGCCGAAGCGGTCGAGGGTCAGCCCTGGCAAGCCGTCCGACTCGCCGTAGACGAGGCGGTAGTACGGTTCGTCGAACAGGCGCTCGCGCAGGCTCAGCGCGATATTGAGCCGGTGCACGATCAGGGAACGGTCGAGCGCGTGTTCCAGCCCGCGCGCGACGAGGCGCGCGCAGATCAGCGAATTCGGATTGACGTAGCCGACACCGATCGGCTTGGCGGCATGGTCGACGACGATGCACAGCTCACCCGGCGTGAAGCCGGTCAGCGGCGAGCGCTTGACGTCGACCTCGTTGGAGAACACCCACAGATGTCCGGCGCGCAGGCGCGCGTCCTCGCCTTTCTTGAGGAACAGCGCGGGGTATTCGACGGCGTCGGACATGGGGAACCTTTAAAAAGTATAAAAAGAAAATAATTACAAGCAATGCACAGCAGAATGCAAGAAGATTCGCTCCTCCGCATTTTCAATGCACTGAATTTCTGATCTCGTTGTCGAGCAACACCATCCCCACCCAAACCCTCCCCTTGAAGGGGAGGGCTTCAAAGCGCGTTCGGGCTAGTTTTAGCCCTCCCCTTCAAGGGGGTGAAAGGCGACCGCTTAGGACCGCAGGTTCTGGTCGACTTGAACGCCCAACGGGCCGGCGGGTTGGGTGGGGATGGTGTTACCCCGCACAAAATCCGACACGAGCAGACCCGATTTCTCCGTCAGCGCGTGGCGAACGCCACATCGCGTCAACGCGCGCTACAACATCCACCGCGTCCCGAGTATCAGCCCCCAGCACAGCATCACGTTGGTCATCAGCATGAACACCGCGGCCGAGCCCATGTCCTTGGCGCGGCCGGCCAGTTCGTGGAATTCGGGACTGGCCTTGTCGACCACGGCCTCGATCGCCGAATTGAGCAGTTCGGCCGACAGCACGAGGATCAGGCTGCCGACGAGAATGGCCTTCTCGATCGGCCCGATGCCGAGCCACAGGCCGAGCGGCGCGAAGATCACAAACAGATACACCTCGAGCCGGAACGACGCTTCGAACGCGAATCCCGCCTTGAGCCCCTGCCACGACCAGCGCAGCGCCTTGAGTATCTGTCGGGGACCACGCGGCTCGGTGCTGGACATGACGGTGTCGGCTGGCTGGAAGCGAGGGCCGCGTAGTATGCCAGAGCCGCCACGCCGGCCCCTGCGGCGCCCTGTCACGCGGTGCGTCTGTGGAAAGCACCCGTCGACCACAGCGACCATGACGCAGCGCAGCACCAACAGACCCCGAACAATCCGCGTGCCGACGCCGAACCGGCGGGACTAAAGTGGGCTTGACCCTCGTCGCGAACCCGCCGACGCTTGCGCATCGCGGACGTGGGGACGGCATCGATGACGACAGCAATGGGGAGCAACACGCTGCTCAGCAAACTCGGCTGGGTAGCGCTTGCGCTAGTGGGAGCGGCCTGCCTCGGCGTCGTCGCGCTCAAGCGCGGCGAGCCGGTCAACGCGATCTGGCTGGTCGCGGCGGCCGTCGCGATCCTGACGATCGCCTACCGCTTCTACAGCCGCTACATCGCCGATACGGCGCTGCAGCTCGATCCGACCCGTGCGACACCGGCCTGGCGCCGCAACGACGGCCTGGATTTCGTGCCGACCAATCGCTGGGTGCTGTTCGGCCACCATTTCGCCGCCATCGCCGGCGCCGGACCCCTGGTCGGCCCCGTGCTCGCCGCACAGATGGGCTACTTGCCGGGCACCTTGTGGATACTCGCCGGCGTGATCTTCGCCGGTGCGGTGCAGGACATGATCATCCTGTTCTGCTCGACGCGCCGCGACGGCCGTTCGCTCGGCGACATGATCCGCGGCGAACTCGGCAACACCGCCGGCACCACGGCCATGATCGGCATCCTCGCCATCATGATCATCCTGCTCGCCGTACTCGCGCTGGTCGTGGTCAAGGCGCTGGCGGAGAGTCCGTGGGGCACGTTCACGGTCGCCGCGACGATCCCGATCGCGATCTTCATGGGCTGCTACATGCGCTGGCTGCGGCCCGGCAAAATCCTCGAGGCGTCGATGATCGGCCTGGTGCTGCTGCTCGCATCGATCTGGGCCGGTGGCCATGTCGCGGCCGATCCGGCCTGGGCCAACGCCTTCACCTTCAACGGCCGCCAGCTCGCCTGGCTCATGATCGCCTACGGCTTCGTCGCCTCGGTGCTGCCGGTGTGGTTCCTGCTCGCGCCGCGCGACTACCTGTCGACCTTCCTCAAGATCGGCACCATCGTCATCCTCGCGCTCGCGATCTTCCTGGTGCGGCCGGACCTGCAGATGCCGGCACTCACGCGCTTCATCGACGGCAGCGGTCCGGTCTGGTCCGGCGGCCTGTTCCCGTTCCTGTTCATCACCATCGCCTGCGGCGCGGTGTCGGGCTTCCACGCACTGATCTCCTCGGGCACCACGCCGAAGATGATCGCGAACGAAACCGACATCCGTCTTATCGGCTACGGCGGCATGCTGATGGAAGCCTTCGTCGCGATCATGGCGCTGGTCGCCGCGACCGCGCTGCAGCCCGGCATCTATTTCGCGATGAACGCGCCGGCGGCCGTACTCGGCGGCACGGTGGAATCTGCCGCCCAGGCGATCAGCCAGTGGGGCTTCGTCATCACGCCGGAGATGCTGAGCCAGACCGCGCGCGAGATCGGCGAAACCACCATCCTCTCGCGCACCGGCGGCGCGCCGACGCTGGCCGTCGGCATGGCCCAGATCCTCCACAACGTGATCTCGGGCGATGGAATGATGGCGTTCTGGTATCACTACGCCATCCTGTTCGAAGCGCTGTTCATCCTGACCACAGTGGACGCCGGCACGCGCGTCGGCCGCTTCATGATCCAGGACCTGCTCGGTTCCGTGCATGCGCCGCTGCGGCATACCGAATCGTGGACCGGCAACCTGATCGCGACCGCACTGTGCGTCGCGGGCTGGGGCTGGTTCCTGTACCAGGGCGTGGTCGACCCGCTCGGGGGCATCAACACCTTGTGGCCGCTGTTCGGCATCGCCAACCAGATGCTCGCCGCGCTCGCGCTGATCTTCGCCTGCGTCGTGCTGATCAAGATGAAGCGCGATCGGCATGTCTGGATCGTCGCACTGCCGGCGACGTGGCTGGTCATCTGCACCATCACCGCGAGCTGGCAGAAGCTGTTCCACGACAATCCGAAGATCGGCTTCATCGCCAATGCCCGGCGCTTCGCCGACGCGGCCGGACGCGGCGAGATCCTCGCACCGGCCAAGACCGTGGCCGACATGCAGCGCGTCGCGTTCAACAACTATCTGGACGCGGCGCTGTGCGGCCTGTTCATGACCGTCGTGATCGTGACCCTGGTGTTCGGCATCCGCGCGGCTCTCGCGGCCCGCCGCAACAGCAGTTCGACCGCGCAGGAAACGCCGTACGTGGCGGCATCGACGGTGGGCGCGTGAACCGACCCGCCGCACGCGCAGCGCTGTCCGCCCTGGGGACCGCGCTGCGTGGATTCTGGCGCTCGCTCAACGAAACCGCGCGGCTCGCGGTCGGCGTGCCCGACTACGGCACCTACCTACGCCATCACGCGGCGCAACACCCCGACACACCGCCGCTGAGCTACGAGGCGTTCTTCGCCGACCGCCTCGAAGCGCGCTACGGCCGCGGGCGCTCGCGCTGTTGTTAAGACCGCACAACGGCATGCCAGGGCGTAAAGCCACGCCGAGAGCACTAAGCCCTCCCCTTCAAGGGGAGGGTTGGGTGGGGATGGGGTTGACGTTGCTCAGTCGAGCGAGAACAAGAAATACGCTCGCTACGGCGAATACAGCATCTTGCGCCACGCTCTTGCGTCACGCGAACACCATCCCCACCCAACCCTCCCCTTGAAGGGGAGGGCTTGTCACGACCTTTGCGCTCATTAGACGCTTAAGCCTAGATACGACTGGAGACATAACGAACGCCCTGCTTCTGGAGCCTGCTTTAGCCAAGGGTTTCCGTTACTGCCGCCCACGGCCAGTTCCCAGAAGCCACGGACACACGGGATAATCGGCGGCCCACTCGCCTGGAATCACCTGCTGATGCATTTCACCCCCGGTCAACGCTGGATTTCCAATGCCGAACCCGAACTCGGGCTGGGCACCATCTTGCGCATCGAGGGGCGCAGCATCCAGGTCCTGTTCGCGAAAGCCGGCGTGCTGCGGCACTACGCGGCCCACGCGGCACCGCTGGTGCGCGCGGAGTTCCGCGTCGGGCAGAAGGTCAGCGGCAAGGGCGACAGCTTCACCGTCGAACGCGTCGAGACCCACCAGGGCCTGCTGCACTACCACGGCGGCGGCCACGACCTGGTCGAGGGCGAGCTCGACGACGTGCAAAGCCTGTCGCAGGCCGACGAGCGCCTGCTGTCGGGGCGCCTGGACCGGCCCGACCGCTTCGATTTCCGCCTCGAAGCCCTGAACCGCCGCGCCGGCGCACGCCGCGGCATCGATTTCGGCCTCGGCGCCGCGCGCATCGCGCTGGTGCCGCACCAGCTGCGCGTCGCGCAGATCGGCGCGAGCCGCCGTCCGGTACGCGTGCTGCTCGCCGACGAGGTAGGCCTCGGCAAGACCATCGAAGCCGGCATGATCCTCGCGCGCCTGCTCGCCGCCGGCCGCGTCGAACGCGTACTCGTGGTACTGCCCGAACCGCTGGTCTACCAGTGGTTCGTCGAGCTGCTGCGACGCTTCAATCTACAATTTTCCATTTTTGACGAAGAACGCTGCGCCGCGATCGAAGTCGCCGGCGACGCACGCAATCCGTTCGAGGACGAGCAGCTGGTCATCACCGACCTGGCTTTCCTTTCCGGCCACGCGCGCCGCGCCGAGCAGGCCATCGCCGCGGGCTGGGACCTGCTCGTCGTCGACGAGGCGCATCACCTCGCCTGGACGCCGCAGGCGGCCAGCCCGGAATACGCGCTGATCGAAACCCTGGCCTCGACCACGCCCGGCGTGATCCTGCTGACCGCCACACCGGAGCAGCTCGGCCGCACCGGCCATTTCGCGCGCCTGCGCCTGCTCGATCCGGCGCGCTATCACGATCTCGCGCGCTATACCGCCGAAGCCGACGGCTATCTCAAGCTGTCGCAGATCGCGGCCAAGCTCGGCGACGGCGAACCACTCGACGCAGACGAGCGTGCCGAACTGGCGCAGCGCCTCGGTGAAGACGCCTCCAGCCTCGCACTGCTCGACACGCTCGGCGATGACGCCTCCGCCGCGAGCGCACTGCTCGACGCCTTGATCGATCGCCACGGCACCGGCCGCGTGATGTTCCGCAACCGCCGCGCCGTCGTCGGCGGATTTCCGCGGCGCGTGGCGAACATCGAGATCCTCGACGGCGTCGACCTTTCCGACGACGAGCGCCAGCGCCTGCTGACCGAATTCCTGTCCGACATCCAGCAGCCGCCGTCGCAGCACGAATACGACTACATCGCCGACCCGCGCCTGGCCTGGCTCATCGGCGTGCTGGAGAAATTCCCGCGCGACAAGTTCCTGCTGATCTGCCGCAGCCAGGCCAAGGTGCTGGCGCTGGAAGAAGCCGTGCGCACGCGCAGCGGCATCAACCTCGCGCGATTCCACGAAGGCCTGTCGATCATCCACCGCGACCGCAACGCGGCCTACTTCGCCGATCCCGAAGGCGCGCGCCTGCTGATCTGCTCGGAGATCGGCTCGGAAGGCCGCAATTTCCAGTTTGCGCACCATCTGATCCTGTGGGACGTGCCGCTGGATCCGGACCTGCTGGAACAGCGTATCGGCCGTCTCGACCGCATCGGCCAGCAGCACGATATCGAACTGCACGCCGTCGCCTACAGCGGCAGCGCGCAGCATGTGCTGCTGCGCTGGTACCAGGAAGGTCTGGACGCGCTGCGCCTGAGTCCCGCCGACGGCCGCGAACTGTACAAGCGCTTCGGCGCCGACCTGGCCGAACGCGCGGCGACGCACGCGATGGAAGGCACCGACCCCGACCAGGAACTGGATTCGCTGATCGCCGAGACGCGCGCCACGCACGAAGAGCTGTCGCGCCTCGTGCATGCGGGCCGCGACCGCCTGCTCGAACTCGCCAGCGCGCGCGAGGCGCGCGAGGAAACCCTGCGCGATGCGCTGACGGCCGTCGACGCGGACCTCGAAACCGAGGACTTCATCCTGCGCCTGTTCGAACAGTTCGGCATCGAACACGAGGAAATCGCGCCGCGCACCTGGGTGCTCGATCCCGAATACGTCAGCACCGAGGGCCTGTCAGGCCTCAAGGACGGCCCGCAGCAGGTCACCTTCGATCGCGCCACCGCGCTCGCGCGCGAAGACTTGCCGCTGCTGCGCAACGACCATCCGCTCGTGATCGGCGCGCTGGACCTGCTGCTCGAAGGGGAACAGGGCAACGCCGCGTTCCTCGTCGACGACGCACTACCGCCGCGCACCGTGCTGATCGAGGCCGTCTACGTGCTCGAATGCATCGCCCGGCGCAGCCTCGGCATCGACCGCTTCCTGCCGCCGATGCCGCTGCGCGTCGTCGTCGACACGCGGCTGCAGGCGCGCGAGTACAAGCCCAATCCGGTCTCGCTGAAGAAATCCGTCGACCGCGCGATCGATTTCAACCGCTACCGCAAGTTCCTGGCCCAGCTCGTGCCGCCGATGCTGGAGCGCTGCGAGACGGTCGCGCGCGACATCGCCGCGCGCGAGATCGACAAGGCACTGGCCACGTCGCAGTCTGCCCTTGGTGCCGACATCGCGCGCCTGCGCGCGCTGCGCGAGGTCAACCCGGCCGTGCGCGCCGATGAAATCGACGAACTCGATGCCGAACGCTCGGCCATTGCCGACGCGCTGCCGCGCGCACGGCCGCGGCTGGATGCGGTGCGCTTCGTCTGCAGCCAGGATTTCCTGAGCCTGCGCTGAGGCGCGGATCGGCGCTGCGCTAGCGCGATGCTGTTGCCGATGACGGCACGATGCGCGGTCGCGAATGGCGGTGCGCTGCGCGTGCTGACACGCCGTCGTGCGGAGCGCGTCGCGCTGCGGCCCCCACTGCGGCCCCCACTGCGACCCGCGTCGCGCGACGCGGCCGGCAAACAGTGCGACGATGCGCTGGTCCGCGGCGTCTGGCCGTCCTTTTCCCCGTCGCCGTCCGCATGACGCCTCCGTCCTTCCGCTTCGGCGGGTTCGAACTCGATCCCGCCGCACGTGAGCTGCACCGCGACGGCACGCGCATCGAACTGCCGAGCAGCGCGTTCGACGGACTCGTGTATCTGGTCCGCCACCGCGACCGCGCCGTCGGGCGCGACGAACTCATGGCCGCGATCTGGGGCCGCGCCGACGTGGCCGACAGCCTGCTCGGCCAGACCCTGGTGCGCCTGCGCCGTGCACTCGGCGACAGCGGCGATACGCAGCAGTGGATACGCACCGTGCCCCGCTTCGGCTATCGCTGGGTCGGCGCGGTCGAGGAGATCGTCGCTAATGACGAATCCGCGCAGGACCCGACGGCGGCAATCGCCGCATCCCGGCCCGAAGCGGAAACCGTACCGATCCCCAGCGCCGCGTCGATTCCGCTCGCGATGCCGCCCGCGCCGCCTGCGGCCAACCCCCTGCCCGCGCCGCCCGTTGCCGCACCGGTACGGCCACGCTGGCCCGGCATCGCCGCCACCGCGGCCGTCGCTGCCCTGCTGCTGGTACTCGCGCTGTCGGCGCGACGCGAACAGCGCGTCGCCGACGGCCCCACCGCGGGGCCCTCCGCCGCGCGCGCACCCAGCGGCGCACTGGCGCTGGTATTGCCGGCGCGTGTGGATGCCGGCGAGGAATGGGCCTGGCTGCGCCTGGGCCTGATGGACCTGATTGCCAGCCGCCTGCGCCGCGGCGACGTGCCGACCGCGTCGAGCGAAAGCGTCGTCGCGCTGCTGCGCGAACGCACCGAAACCGATGCCGCCGCGCTGCTCGGCGCGCCCGATCTCGCCGCACCCGACAGCCTGCGCGTGCTGCCCGAGATCGAACTGCGCCACGGCCAATGGCGCGTGCAACTGCGCGCACAGGACCGCACGCGGCGCATCGACGTCGAAACCCGCGCTGGCGACGCGATGACCGCCGCGCGCGACGCCGCCGACACCTTGCTGCTGCGCCTGGGCCACCTGCCGCCCGAAAACCAGGACGACACGCCGCAGGACCTCGCCGAACTGCTGCAGCGCAGCCGCGCGGCCATGCTGGCCGACCAGCTGGAGCTGGCCGGGGAACTGATCCGCCGTGCCGACCCGGCGCTGCGCGCGCGGCCCGAGATCGCGCTGCGCCAGGCGCAGATCGAACTGCGCGCCGGCGACTATCTCGCGGTCGAGCAGCACCTCGTGCAGTTGCTCGACACCATCCCGGCCAGTCGCGACGCCGAGCTGCGCGGCCGCGCGCTGGTCACGCTCGCGGCGAGCTATATCCGCCGCGAGCGGCCGCAGGATGCCGCGCCGCACTATGACGAGGCGATCGCGCTGCTGCAGGGGCGCAAGGCGCCGGATGCGCTGGGCCTGGCCCTGCTCGGCCGCGGCCTGATCGCGACCTTGCGCGAGGACTACGACACGGCGCTGGCCGACCTCGGCCTCGCCCGCAGCGAAACCGAGGCGGCCGGCAATGCGCTCGGCACGGCGCAGGTCGATCTGAACCTCGGGCTGATCGAGGTGCGCCGCCTGCGCCCGGCCACCGCACTGCCGGTGCTGACCGAGGCGGCCGCGCGCTTCCAGCGCCTCGGCGCGCAGGAGGAATACGTCTTCACCGTCGCGAGCATCGCCGAGGTGCAGCAGCTCCTGCTCGACCACGCAGGCGCGCTGGCGACGACCGAACGCTACTGGCCGCCGCAGGCGCACAGCCAGAACCTGCGCCTGCGCCACAAGCTGGCCCACGTGCGCGCCGAGGCGCTGCTCGAGACCGGAGCGCTCACGGCGGCCGCGGCGCTGGCCGACACCGTGCTGGCGCAAGCGGATGCGGAACTCGACGCAGTCACGATCGCGCGCAGCCAGGTCGTGCGCGCGCGCATTGCCGCGGCCCGCGACGATGCCGCCGCTGCGGCGGCGCAGGCCGGACTCGCGCTGACACCGGTGCTGCAGAACAGCGACCCGGTGCGCTACGTGCAGGCCTGGCTGCTGCGGCTACGCGCGCTGCGGCAACAGGGCGACCTGGTGACCGCCGCGCGCGAGACCGGCCAGCTGCGCGAATGGGTGGACGCGCATACGGACCCGTGGCGCCTGGCCTACGCGAGCCTGGCCGAGGCCGAACAGCGCGCCGCCGGCAGCGATGCGGAGTCCGCCTTGCCGCTGTTCGAGCAAGCCCTGCGCCAGCTCGACGCGGCCGGCGCGATTCCCGACGACGTCGTCGAGGTCGTTGCGCCCTATGTCGCGCTGCTCGTGAAGAGTGGCCGGCTCGACGCGGCGAAGGCGCTCAGCGCGCGCGTGGCGCCGTGGTCCGACCGCGACCTGCGCGCGGCCGGGGTATTCGTGCGCATCCATACCGCGCTGGGCCGCACCGACGCGCTCGAGGCCGCCGAGCGGCGCGTCCGGGCCCTGGCAGGCGAGCGGCCGCTGCCGTAATACGCGCGAAACATGCAATCCGCATGCGAAACGCATGCGCGACGAGTGCGCGATACCGCGCGCGTTTCGACACTGGGGCCGGCTGAACCCCTGCCTGGAGTGTCCATGAAAACGCCTGCTGCCCTGTTCCTGTCCCTGCTCGCGGCGACCGCCGCCGCCGCACCGCCGGCACCGTCCACGTTCATCGCCGCGCGCGGCGGCAGCGTCAGCGCGCCGGTCGCCGCCGGCACGCACGTCTACCTCGCGACCGGCAGCACCGTGACCGCATGGAACCGTAACGCCAGCGGCGCGCTGGACTACACCGGCGACAGCCGCACCACGCCGGCACACGGATTCCTCAACGGGCTCGTGCGCGAAGGCGACTATCTCTATGCCAGCTACCGCGGCTACGACTCGACCATCTCCGGCGTCGCCGTCTACTCCATCGCCGATCGCGACCAGCCGCAGTTGCTCGGCCAGTACACCTACAGCAACGCCGGGTTCCTGTTCGCGCAGAGCATCGCGGTCGCGAACGGCTATCTCTATGTGCTCGACAACGAACAGGGCATTTTCGCCAGCCCGCTGACCAGCCCGGCCGTGCCGGTGTTCAGCCAGGTCTTCACCGGCTGGGGCAACTTCGACCATGCCTTCACCCACGGCAACCGCCTCTATACGACCGGCCGCACCTTCGTGTCCGGCACGGCGCTGTCGATCTTCGACCTGAGCACGCCGCTCGCGCCGCAGCTGACGGGCAGCGCCACGCTCGACGGCTTTGACAACTTCCGCCTCAAGGTCCAGCCGCCGTATGCCTACGGCTTCGGCCTCGCGATCAACGTCACCGACCTCAGCGACCCGGCCAACATCACGCCCCGCGGCCGCATCGACGCGCCCGTCGCCTACGACGGCCTCGTGCTCGGCTCGCATGCCTGGAGCCTGGGACTGGACGGCATCGACGTATGGGCGATCGGCGATCCGGACAAGATCTTCCCGGCCGGCCACGCCGCCATCGACACCTTCGCGACCGACGCGACCGCCGTGCTCGACGCCGACGCCCTGCTCGCCACGCGCGCCGACCGCTTCGTGCGCCTCGACGCGAGCCAGCCCGCCACACCCGCCCTGCGCGGCGAAGCGCTGCTGCCCGGCGGCACTGCGGCCTACGACATCACCGTGCGCGGTGATCACGCCTTGATCCTCGGCAATGCCTACGGCCTCAACGTGGCGCGCGCGAGCGACCTCGCGCCGCTCGCGCGCTTCGAGACCAGCCTGGAAGCCTCGCTGCAGGGCCGCGCGTTTGAACAGCTCGCCGTCGACGGCGACCGCGCCTACCTGACCAGCTGGGGCAGCGGCCTGGTCATCGCCGATCTGTCCAACCCGGCGCAGCCGCAGCAGATCGGTTTCTGGGAATACCCGTTCGCCACCGCCATCGCGGCGCGCGGCAACCTGGCCTATGTCGGCCGCTCGACCAACGGCGGCGAACTCGTCGTGCTCGACGTGACCAACCCGGCCCAGCCGCAGCCGCTCGGGAGCCTCCCCACCAGCAAGATCCTGCGCCTCGCGCTGCACGGCAACCACGTCTTCATCGCTGACGAATCGCCGTTCGGCGACAAGGACGGCGCACTGATCGTGATCGACGTCAGCAATCCCGCCGCACCGGTTGAAGCCGGCCGCTACACCGGCTGCGGCTCCGTGCGCGACGTGGCCCTGAGCGCCAACGGCCGCCGCGCGCTGATCGCCTGCGGCACGACCGCTCATCTGCTCGATGTGAGCAACCCGGCCCAGCCGCAGCCACTCGGCATCTATGCCGACGCTGGCTTCAGCGTCGCACTGCAAGGCGACCGCGCCTTCATCGGCAGCGAGACCGGCCTCGACGAAGTCAGCTTCGCGAACCCGTCCCAGCCGCAGCGCCTGCAGCGCTGGGACCTGCCCACCGCGGTCGCGCGACTGCAGCTCGGCAGCGACGCGCGCGTGTATGCACTCACGACGACCGCCGGCATTTACGTCTACGCGGCCGACCGCCTGTTCGCCGACTCGCTGGAATAACGCGGCAACGCGAAGCCCGCACGCGACGCGCGCGTGCAGAAGAAACCCGCACGTAGCACTATCCCGCTTATCGCGTTATGTACTTTGCCTATCGCCCGGCAATCGCAAGGAATGAGCCATAGCGGAAAACGCTGCGACGCTATGCAGCGGATTTCCGTCCCCGTTGTGGCATGCCGCCAAGATCCCTACCCCCCCCGGTAGGCGGCACGCCCGGAACGCCACGCCGCAGACCTGAATCTGCGGTGTGGCGTTTCTCTTGGTGCGACGCCGAAAGGCTCCGAAGTCCGCACGTGCCGTGCGCCGCCAGTGCGGAGCGGTGCGCCGCGCACCCCGTCGACACCGCGCAAGCGCGAAACGTGCATGTGTAGTACGGCCGTTGTAACGCCGCATCGGCGACTATAGGATTCGCGAGTCAATCGAATGCCAGGGGGCGTCATGGACGTGATCGGACTGATAGCCACTGCACTGGCAACCGGCGCCGCAGCCGTGATCGAGCCGACGACCGAAAGCATCGTCAAGGACGCCTACGACGGCCTCAAGGCACTGATCAAGCGCAAATGGGCACACATCGGCATCGATGCGCTCGAACGCAAGCCTGATTCGAAGACCCAGCTCGGCGCCGTCAGCGAAACGCTGGCCGAGGCCGGCGCAGGCCGCGATCTCGAAGTGGTGCAGCAGGCGCGGATGGTCATCGACCTTGTCCGCGAGCACGCCGCCGCAGCCGCCGGCAAGGCGGGCATCCGCATCGCCGACCTCGACGCCTACGCGAATGTCACGATCGAAAACCTGATCGCAGCCGGCGATGTCAGCATCGAGAAAGTGACGGCACGCACCGGCGACATCATCCTGTCGGGAATCGGCGCAAACCCTCAGAAGCGGTAGCCGCCCGCGGCACGGCTACCGCGCATCCGCACGACGCGTCGCAGGAAACCCGCATACGTATCGCGGAAACCACCGTCGGGCGGGATTTCGTCATCAGTCTCGGGCCGTACATGGAAGGGCGCGCGACGCCCCACCGCGCGTGGGTGCGCCGCCCCGGCGAACCGTGGGACAGCACGATCCGCGGCAAGGAATCGATTTCCGACCTGCGCGCGAAACTGCTGCACGGGGATGCACCGCTGGCGCGGCCAACGAAACTCACCGTCGTCGGCACGCTGTTTCCGAGCGCGTTGCTGTCGAGCGGCTGGTGGGAGCGCTCGACCGAAACCAAGATCCGGCGCATCCGCTGGCGTGACGGCGTGCAGGAATGGCTGTTTCACGGATTCCACCAATGGGGACCCTCGTGGGACTTCACCTGGAACATCGACCAGTGGGAAGTCCACAAGCACCGCCCCTACTTCATCGCCCAGATCGGCGACGGCGACGAAGCCAATTCGCTGCCTGTGCTGATACCGCGCGAGAAAGCCGAGTCTATCCTCGGCGAATTCGAGCGCTGGGGCGGCGTGCAGGCCGAGGTCACGGGTCTGCTCGGACGGCGCGAGCACTTCGAGGCGCAGACCGGCGGCATGGCACTGGAACTGTTCGGCGGTCTGCTCGACTACTGCCTCTGGCTCAACGCTGACGACGCTGCGCACATCGTGGAACCGCTCATCGACGATGCGGAGGTCTATTCGGCCTACCTGTGGAAATGCATAGCCGCCGAAAAGGCGTCCACCGCCCAGGGCATCTGCCTCAACGATGTCTATTTCGTCTGGGAGCACGCCAACCTCGTCGACGCCGACGCGGTTGCCTACGCGCTCGATGCGCTCGACCACAAGCAGCGCTATCTCGAGACCACACGCGGCCCGATGAAGCTGATCCAGAAATCCTGCGGGCTGGTTCCCGGCGACGAAGTCATGAGCGACCAGGACATCTACGCGATGCTGCTGGGCCGCCGCACCAAGTCACGCTGACGGCGAGGAAACTCCATGCTGCTGACCGTATTCCATACCCGATTGAATCCCGGCGCAGAATCTGAAGCCGAAGCGCTCGGCGCACGCATGTACGAGATCGCGACATCGATGCCGGGCTTCGTGTCGTACCGCGAATTCCAGGGCGCCGACGGAGAATCGGTATCCCTTGTCGAATTCGCCTCCGCCGAGACGCTGGCGGCATGGCGCAACCATCCCGAGCACCTGCAAGCCCAGCAGATCGGCCAGGAACGGCTGTTCAGCGAATACCGC
This sequence comes from Tahibacter sp., assembly GCF_032229445.1. NCBI lineage: Bacteria > Pseudomonadati > Pseudomonadota > Gammaproteobacteria > Lysobacterales > Rhodanobacteraceae > Tahibacter > Tahibacter sp. Next base: position 918 of record NZ_JAVTWC010000047.1, on the reverse strand, counting down.
GTCCAGGTCTGCGTCATCGAGCGCGAATACGCGTTTCCGACATAGCCGGACCGCAATCCGTTTGTGCGCAGCCCGTTTGCGCAGCCTGAATGTCCTAGTCGTGCGGGCCACTCCAACTTCATCCGTATTGTCGAGCTCACATCGGCCAGCCCCAACGGGGGAAACCGGCGCGGCACCCGGGCTCCTTTGAAATTCGCGGGCCGGGCGCCCCTCAACTCAAGCGTTAGGCCTCACAGCAACCACGCAGGTGGCACGCGGTGAGATGGAAGAATTGTCGAGCAGTTGAAAAGCGACAAGGGGAAATTCGTGGGTCGTCAAAGCGCCATCTTCAATGCGGTAGCCGCACTCCTTCCCATCGCTCTAGGCTTGGCCTGCGCCTTTGCGGCCGGCCAAGAGCGTCTCACGGGCTTGGTCATTGCACTGTGCCTATCGATCGCAAGTCTCGTATGCCTGCTGGTGCTCAAACTTGCCGCGCTGCGCAGCGGGCGCTTGTACAGTTTCGGTCCTTCGCAAGCTGCCAGTGGCGGGCAGTGGTTGTGGTGGCTCGCCTTGTGCCTGCTTGTTCTTGCAGGCATCTTTTCGGTAATGGCATTCGCCCCGTGGTGAAGCCTAACCCTTCGCTCGAGCGGACGGTCATCGGCATGGCACCGCCGTCCGCCGCCCAGCTCAAACGGCAGGCCTCATGAGTCGCAAGTCTGAAGAACGGCGTCAGGTTTCCGCGATAGGCCACCACCCAACACCACAACAACGGCAACCCGCCTGAAACGCCGGAGCGGCGTGGCGCCGCCCCGGCAGCGAAGAACCTACGGCCCCTTGCTGAAACGGGCTTCCAGCATCCCGCGCACATCCCGCGAGAGCAGCGCCACCGCTTCCACCATTCCGAAATGCGAGCGCGCATCCGCGTCATCCAGCTGCGCC